>CAJQPV010000272.1 GCA_905480305.1 uncultured Gammaproteobacteria bacterium
GAGTTTGTAGAAACAACCGGGCTGGCTGATGAGCTGGAGCGAATGGGCGTAAATTACGTTCAGGGGTATGCCTTCGCAAAACCCCGGCCATTAATCAACCACACACAAAACCAGGCACCACGCCTGGTGCTGGTATCTTCCTGACCAGCTGACCCGCAGCCACTGCCACAGCCAGCAGGCAGCAACAACAGTTGTAATTACGACGCTACAGCGATAACTTCATTTAATACCCTGCCTCAACCAGGACATACGTCTATCGCATCATGAACAGCACACCCACGCTATTGCAGATGATCGAAGCACTCGTTTGCACACCGTCTGTCAGCAGCCCGGATGCGTCACTTGATCAAGGCAATCTGGCGGTTATTGAGCAACTGGCAAGCTGGCTTGCTGACGCAGGTTTCAGCATCGAAATCATGCCATTGCCTGGCGACAGCAAAAAAGCCAACCTGATTGCCACACTCGGCAGCGGCACTGGCGGGCTGGTGCTCTCGGGCCACACTGACACCGTTCCCTATGATGAAGGCAAATGGCGGTACAACCCGTTTTCCCTGACGCAGGCCAATCAGCGTCTTTACGGACTGGGAACATCCGACATGAAGGCATTCTTCGCCCTGGCGATAGAGGCAAGTCGCGAACTGCGTGCCGGAGATATGCAAGAGCCACTCATCATTCTCGCGACCGCTGATGAAGAGACTTCCATGGCCGGTGCAAAAGCACTGGTTGACCGCCGCATGCCGCAAGCACGCCACGCGATTATCGGTGAGCCTACCGGCCTGAAACCGGTAAACATGCATAAAGGCATGATGATGGAGGCAATACATTTACAGGGCCGCTCGGGACATTCCAGTGACCCGGCACTCGGCAACAGTGCGCTGGAGGCCATGTACAGTGTTATTGGTGCATTACGCGCATGGCGCGACGAACTGCAACAGAAACATCACAACGCCTGCTTTGCGGTGCCCGTGCCAACACTCAACCTCGGACATATACACGGCGGTGACAACCCCAACCGGATTTGCCCTGAATGTGAACTGCACATAGATTTGCGGCCGCTTCCCGGCATGGACCCACAGCAATTAAGGCAAGAACTACGTCACAGGATCCTCACCGTGCTGCATGACAGCGGCATCCAGGCGAGCTTTGTAGCCCTGCTTGACAGCGTTCCGGCGCTGCAAACCCCGGCCGGCGCTGCCATCGTACAACTGGCGGAAAAACTCACCGGCCACAGCCCCGAAGCCGTCGCCTTCGCTACGGAGGCACCTTATCTCAACCAGCTCGGCATGGAGACCGTGGTACTCGGACCCGGCGATATTGCTCAGGCTCACCAGCCGGATGAATACCTGGCACTGGAGCGCCTCGCGCCGACCATCGAAATCCTCACGCAGATGATTAATACAATTTGTATCAGGCGGGATCCCTTGTTATAACAACCGCAAGGGAAACATCATCATGCGTAAAGAAAATACTCATCAACAGTTTATTGAAAGCTTCCGGCACTCCGCGCCCTATATCCATGCCCACAGGGATCGCACCTTTGTAATCGCGTTTGGCGGCGAGGCCATCGCCGACAACCAGTTCTCCAGCCTGGTACACGATATCGCGCTGCTGCACAGCCTCGGTATCAGGCTGGTACTGGTGCATGGTGCACGCCCGCAAATAGAGAAAAAACTCAAGGCGAATGGTTGTGCCTTCCAGTACGAAAACGGACTGCGCATCACTGATGATGCTGCTCTGACTTGCGTCAAGGAAGCAGCCGGCACCGTCCGCGTCGAAATAGAGGCGCTGCTCTCCATGGGACTGGCAAACACACCCATGTCAGGGGCACGCATCGGGGTTACCTCAGGAAATTTTGTCATTGCACGGCCGCTGGGTATACGTGACGGCATTGATTACTGTCACACCGGCGAGGTTCGTCGCGTGGAAGGCGCCGCTATCAGGCAGCATCTGGCAGACCGGCGTATCGTGCTGTTGTCACCACTTGGATATTCCCCTACCGGCGAGATTTTTAATCTCAGCGCGGAAGAGATAGCAACGGCCACCGCGAGCGAACTGCACGCCGACAAACTTATCCTGCTGACGGAAGGCGCTGCGCTCAAGGACAGCAAGCGGCGACTGATTCGCCAGATTGCGTTAAAAGAGGCCATTGCCCTGCTCGCCTCAAGAAGACAGCTGCCCGAGTCCGTCGAACGACAGCTGCAACATGCCATACAGGCGTGCCAGCATGGCGTACGGCGCGTGCATTTACTGGACCGTCAGCAAAACGGTGCCCTGTTGCTGGAACTGTTCACCCGTGACGGGCTGGGAACACTGGTTACCGGTGACATTTATGAAGACTTGCGCGAGGCAACCATAGACGATGTCGGCGGCATCCTGGAGCTTATCAGACCGCTGGAGCAGGAAGGCATTCTGGTAAAGCGTTCGCGCGAGCGGCTGGAAATGGAGATCGACCACTTCCTTGTCATCGAGCGTGACGGCACTGTGATTGCCTGTGCCGCCCTGCACCCTTGCGACAAACAAGCGCTTGCCGAACTTGCCTGCCTCGCGGTGCATTCCGATTACAGCAATGCCGGTCACGGCGATGCATTGTTGCAGGCGATAGAAGCGAAAGCGTCCGCAGCCGGCATTAACAAACTCGTTGCCCTTACTACTCGCACCGCCCACTGGTTCAGGGAGCATGGTTTTGAGTCAGGTGATAAATCGGACTTGCCCGCACGGAAAAAAACGCTGTACAACTACCAGCGAAATTCCCGGGTGTTTTACAAACTGCTGGACTGCTGAGGCAGCAACAGCCGGCAACGGTACGGCTGCTTCATAGCTTCCTTGCCAGCGTCAGCCCATCCGCGACCGGCAGCAGGCTCATTTGCACACGATCATCCGCGTGAACCAGGTCATTCAGCGCGCGGATCGCACAGGTTTCCGGATCTTGACGGCTAGTGTCTGCCACGGCGCCGGACCAGAGCGTGTTGTCAATCAGCATCAGCCCGCCAGGGCGTAGCAACTGCAAGGTACGTTCGTAGTAATACGGGTAATTTTCCTTGTCGGCATCAATAAAGGCGAAGTCAAAGCTGCCGGCCTGATCTGCCGCCAGCAGGCGATCAAGCGTCTCCAGCGCCGGCGCCAGTTGCAGGTCTATCCGCTCGGCCACCCCGGCCTCCTCCCAGTAGCGTCGCGCGATCGCAGTCCATTTTTCGCTGACGTCACAGGCCAGCACAGAGCCGTCGTGAGGCAGCGCCAGCGCCACCCAGAGTGTGCTATAGCCTGTATAAACCCCTACCTCAAGGCATTTACGGGCTCCGATCAACTGCGCCAGCAATGCCAAAAACTGCCCTTGTTCAGGGGCTGATAACATCATCGACATGGGCTGTTGCAGTGTCTCCGCACGCAATCGCGCCAGCACTTCAGGTTCCCTCAGGGAAACCGATAGTATGTACTCATAGAGGGAATTGTTCAGGGACAGGGTCTTATTGGACATATCAAACAAACGTCATTATGTGAATATGCAATTTACAGCAACTTTTAGACGGGTACTATAAACACAAGCTGAGCGTATTTTGCCAGTTATGGACGCAGATAATAACCGGCCACGAACTGACGCACTGAACGTATGAGCAGCAAATATGACAACGATCACAAAACATCCAAAATCCGGACGCACCATCAGGGTACTGCAAATCACGGATACTCACCTGTTTGCTGACAGCAGTGGCTGCCTGCTGGGCCTGAATACCGAACAGTCACTGCAGGCAGTGATGGAAAAAATCCGGGCTAACCACCTGCCCTCAGACCTTATTCTTGCGACCGGTGACCTGGTGCATGAAGGCACGCCTGCCGCCTACCAGCGTATTTTCTCGCATCTTGAGAGTTTCGGCCTGCCGGTATTCTGCCTGCCCGGCAATCATGATGAAGCGCTGGCGTTGCAACAGTCTCTGGATGACAGTTTCATCCAGTATGTTGAACACGCGCATCATGGCAACTGGCATTTTATTTTTCTGGATTCAACGATTGCCGACAGCGAAAAGGCACACCTGACCCGGGAAAGCTTGCGGGTAATGGAAAAACACCTGCAGTCTGCACCTGACACAAACACCCTCGTTTGCCTGCATCATCAACCGGTGCCGACCGGCAGCAAATGGCTGGACACCATGGCGGTTGACAATGCAGCAGAATTTCTCACCCTGCTTGAAAAGTATCCACAGGTTCGCGGCGTTCTCTGGGGACATGTGCATCAACAGTTTGATGGCCGCTACAATAACATCCAGTTGATGTCTTCACCTTCCACCTGTGTACAGTTCCTGCCCAACAGTGAAGAATTTGCAGTGGATGTCTCAACACCGGGATATCGCTGGCTGGAATTGCACCCTGACGGACGTATTGAAACCGGCGTGGAACGACTTGAGATGCTGCCTGGCAGCATCGATATAGCCTCCAACGGCTACTAGCAAACCATCCCCGCCTTTACCGGCAGCCAGACAGCTGTCGTGACTACTGCACCAGCTGGTTCAGATCAAAAATCGGCAACAGGATCGCCAGCACGATAATCAGCACTACCGCACCCATTACCAGGATAAGCAGCGGCTCAAACAAACCGAGCACGGCAGCGATCATCGTCTCAATCTCGCGCTCCTGGTTAATCGCAGACCGTTCCAGCATATCCTCGAGCTTGCCACTGGCCTCGCCACTGGCGATCAGGTGAACCGTCATGGGCGGGAAATAGCCACTCTTTTCCAGCGCGGCAGCAATGCCCGCACCCTCACGCACGCGCGCGGCCGCTTCATCCACCGCTTCACGCATCGGAAGGTTGGAAATAACCTGGGCAGAAATCCGCATGGCCTCCAGCACATCAACACCACTGGCCGTGAGGATACTGAAGGTGCGCGCAAAACGTCCGGTGTTAACGCCCTGTTCCAGCCGGCCAATCAGGGGGAGTGACAGTAACATCCGATGGAAGGCGCGGCGATTGTCCTTGATGCGCAGCAGGTAGGACACTGCCACCCCTGCCAGCACCAGCAACACCAGCATCAATATCCCGTGGTTGCGCAGAAAGTCGCTGATCGCAATCAATGTCACCGTTAGCGGTGGCAACTCCTGATTAATGTTGTCGAAAACTGCCACGACCTTGGGCACCACGTAGGTCATCAGGCCACCAACCACCAGGATAGCAACCATAGTCAGCAGCGCCGGATAGAACACAGCCAGCTGCACCTTTTGCCGCATCTGTTGACGATTCTCGGTGTAATCAGCCAGACGTTCCAGCACCCGTTCAAGGTGCCCTGCCTCTTCACCGGCCTCGACGGTGGTGCGGTAAAGCTCCGGAAAGATATTTTTAAAATCACCGAGGCCGGCCGCGAGGGTATGTCCTTCCATGACGCGCGAACGCACTGCCAGTAACATGCTTTGCAGGCGCGGTCGGTCAGTTTGCTGGGCAACGGCACGCAGGCATTCTTCCAGCGGCAGCGCCGCCCGTACCAGCGTTGCCAGTTGTCGTGTAATCAGCGCGAGATCTGTGGCGCTGACACCCCGCTGAAACAGGGCCGGACGAGCACGACTGCGTGACTCGCGCTGCGCAACCTCCTGCACATCCAGCGGCACCAGCCCCTGTTCACGCAGTTGCTGACGAACCTGGCGCGGCGCATCACCTTCAACAACACCTTTCTTTTCGCGTCCGGTCTTGTCCAGCGCCGTGTATTCAAAGGCACCCATTATTCAGGAATCCGCAGGGCTACTCATAAGGAGGGAAACAACCATTAACATCAGCAGGCACTCATTCGCCCTGGGTAACACGCAGCACTTCTTAATCGAGGTAACACCATCCAGCACCCGACGCCAGCCATCATGACGAATACCCGGACAGGTTTCACGCGCCAGCCGTTCCAGTTCCTGTTCACCGGCACCGTCATGAATCAGGCTACGCATGGCATCAGTAATGGCAACCAGTTCATAGATACCGGTTCTCCCGCGGTATCCCAGTTGATTACACTGTGCACAGCCCTGCGGACGAAAAATGGTTGGCGGGTTGTCCGCAGCAACGCCCAGCCTGCGACAATTGGATTCACTGGCAGAATAAGGCTGCTTGCAATCATCACACAACACCCGCACCAGTCGCTGGGCAAGCACACCGATCATGCTGGAAGACAACAGAAACGGCTCCACACCCATATCACGCAAGCGGGTAACCGCCCCGACCGCGCTGTTGGTATGCAACGTGGAAAACACCAGGTGACCGGTCAAACTTGACTGCACGGCAATCTCTGCCGTTTCAAGGTCACGAATCTCACCCACCATGACCACATCGGGATCCTGACGCAGGATAGCGCGCAAGCCGCGCGCAAAACTCAGATTCACCTTGCTGTTAACCTGCGTCTGCCCGATGCCATCGAGGTAGTACTCAATCGGATCCTCAACCGTCATGATGTTGCGGCTCTTGTTATTGAGACGCGTCAATGCAGCGTACAGGGTCGTGGTCTTGCCGGAACCGGTTGGCCCGGTCACCAGGATAATACCGTGCGGCCGGCTGATCAGATCATCCATGACATCACGGTCATGGGAAGCCATACCGAGCTGCTCCAGGTCGAGGCGACCGGCCTGCTTGTCGAGCAAACGCAATACCACGCGTTCGCCGTTACCCGATGGCAGCGTGGAAACACGAATATCCACCGCCCGGCCCGCCACCCTGAGAGAAATGCGGCCATCCTGCGGCAGGCGTTTCTCGGCGATATCCAGACGTGCCATCACCT
>CAJQPV010000273.1 GCA_905480305.1 uncultured Gammaproteobacteria bacterium
TTGGGTTTCGCGCCACGGCCGGTAGCACCCTCGTCGCGTATTTCACCACCGGTACCGGTAGCCGCACCCGGGAACGGTGAAATCGCCGTGGGATGATTGTGGGTCTCCACCTTGATTACCAGGTGGGCATTTTCAGCATGCGCTGTATAGCAACGCGACGTGGTATCGGCAAAGAAACGCTGCACCGGATAACCCCTGGTAACGGCTGCATTATCACTGTAGGCCGACAACACATTAGCAGGGCTGGCATTGTAGGAATCCCGTATCATTCCGAACAGACTGCTGTCCTGCACCTGGCCATCAATAATCCAGTCGGCATTAAATATCTTGTGGCGACAATGTTCCGAGTTTGCCTGCGCAAACATCATCAACTCGATATCGACCGGATTTCTGCCCAGCGCGGTAAAACTGTCTACCAGGTAATCGATCTCGTCTGCGGATAATGCCAGGCCAAATTCTCCATTGGCCGCCACCAGCGCAGCGCGCCCGCCCGCCAGCACATCAACTGTCTCAAAAGGTGTCGGTACGGCATGCTGAAACAGCACATCCGTGTCATTGATATCAAACAGTACGGTTTCAGTCATGCGATCATGAAGCAACGGCAAAAACTGCTGCCGCTGTGTTTCCGAGATCTCCGTGCCATCATGCGTCTCAAGCGTGTAGACAATCCCGCGTTCGACACGACGTACTTTTTCCAGTCCACAGTTATGCACAATATCACTGGCCTTGCTGGACCAGGGCGAGATAGTGCCGGGACGTGGCACAACCACGCAGGTAAATCCTGTCGGCTTTGCAGCTGCCGGTTCCGGCCCGTAACTCAGCAATTGTGTCAGCACACCCTGCTCGTCAGGAGAGAGCACCTCATCCAGTTCGGCAATATGCAGGTACTCGGCATGAATACCGGTCAATGACGGCAGCTGCTGCTGCACCTGTGCCAGTAATTTCTGCAAGCGAAAAGAGGAGAGTGCGGGACAACCACGCAAGTGCAACATCAGTACTCCGAAACGGCTAACCACGGGAAGACGGGAATGATACTGGATGGGGTAACGGGAGACAAAACATCACTGCCTGAAAACAGCCTGTGCGGGTCACCTGATCGCGGACAAGGTCCGCTCCTACCCTAATTGAAGCACCTGTAGGAGCGGACCTTGTCCGCGATCAGGGCTGCCACCAGGCATTATTGCGGGCACAGCATCAGGCAATGGTGCGCCAGTCCAGCCCCGCATCCTGGTCCGCAATGGCAATCCAGTCGGGCTCGCATTGCAACGCCCCGGCCAGCGCCGCCTGCGCCAGTGCCGGGCGGTTATTTTTGTCGCTGAGGTGAGCAGCAACAAGGTGCTGCAGTCGGGAAGTATCGAGTTGCGATAGCAAACTGCCGGCCTGGGCATTACTGAGATGTCCGAGCGGGCCGCCAACACGCTTTTTCAGGTTATCCGAGTAAGGTCCGTCGGCCAGCATATCGACATCATGATTACATTCGAGCAGTAACGCATCACAACCATGCAGGCTGTCAAGCACATGCGGCGTCATCCGACCGGTATCTGTCAATACACCCAGGCGCAGTTGCTCATGTTCGAAGGTAAACTGACATGGCTCACAGGCATCGTGCGGCACGGTGAAGGGGCGCACTTGTAATGCATCGAAACTAAAACCGCAGTGGCCGTCAAAATGATGTACACAGGGAAGCTTGTCATCACGCAGCATGCGCAGGGTGCCGCGCGTCATCCACACCGGCAGATCATACTTGCGCGCCAGCAGCGGTACACCACGCACATGGTCACCATGCTCATGCGTAACCAGTATCGCCGTCAGATCGGCAGGAGTGCATCCCAGCTGCGACATGCGCCGCTCGGTTTCACGACAGGAGAAGCCGCAGTCAATCATCACCAGGGCGTTACCTGCCTCTACCAGAGTGGCATTTCCACGGCTGCCACTACCCAGCGATGCGAACCGCATAAACTCTGTACAGCCTCTGAAATATATCGATAAGGGTGTTAAAAACGTCTGTCACTGCCGCGCATCCTGACCGCACGGCAGTGACACAACTAGCGCAGCTGCTCTTCCAGCAAGGCAAGAATACGTTTGGCTGTCGAGGACTTGTCCCGTTCACCCTCGGCATTATTAACAATAATATTGGTGGTCGGTCCGTTGGCCTGCAGCTCAATCTGGTAACGGGTACCGCCCTCTTCATCATCTGAAGACCAGAATGCCAGCTTGGTTAACACGCCTTCCTGGTTCTGATCCGCCAATGGATCATTGTAGGTCACGTAGTAGTTACCCTCGGAACGGTTTCTGTCCTCCACGGCAAAGCCGACCCGGTCCAGTGCCACGCCGGTACGACGCCAGGCGCGGGAGAAATCCTCATTAACAATCAGCATGCTGCCACTGTCATTGCTAACCATCTGCGCGCGCACCGTGGGGCCGCTCTGCCTGGCCACCATGGCTTCTGCTTTTTGTTCCTCGATCCCCAGGTAAACCATCAGACGTTTTAGCATTTCCGCTTCCAGTTCAGGATCGGTCGGTCGCGGCTGCCACACCGCGTTGCCATCCTCAATCCCGCCCTGCAGGACTTCCTCAACACCGCGGTGAGTCAAAAAGACCTCGGTCGTGCCGGACTCTGTACCCCGTTCCAGCCGGACCCGGAACTGGTCCCGTGTTGCCGAGGAGTAAACCGCATCTATGACCTTGCCGAGGAAATTGCGAATCGGCCCGCCGGGAATATCTGCACGATTTTCTGCCCAGCCGGTCTCGAGAATACCAACGCGCGGATCTTCCATCTTGATGAGAAAACCCTCTTCCAGCCAGAACTCCTTTACATTCGGCCAGACCTGCGCCGGCGCACCCTGCACCACCAGCCATTGCTGGTTACCATCGCGTTCTACGTGCATATTGCCCTGATCAGGCAATACGGTTGAACCGCCACCTTCCGGCAGGTTTGCACCGAATTCCGAATAGGTAGTTCCGGCAGCATCAATAGAAGACGGCGCATCATTAATGGTGTTCGAAGACAGATCAGGCGGCACTTCCAGTGACTGGATGGTCTCGCTCTTTTTGTAGTCCACCTTCTTGCGACCCGGCGCCACCTTGTCCACAGCGCTGCAGGCCGATAACAACAGGGAACCGCCAAGCACTGCAAGCACAGACCGGTTAAATTTGTTTTGTCGCATAGGTAAATTCCTGACTACTTTATGAGGCCGGCTTCGCGAAGCGCCTGCCTGACGGTTTCATGGTGTTCGGCGGACAATGTTGTCATGGGCAGACGGATACCCTCTGGAATCAAACCCATCTCGTGTAACGCCCATTTCACCGGAATCGGATTGGATTCCACAAACAGACATTGGTTTAAACTTTTCAGCGACGCATTGATGGCGCTGGCAGTCTCCCGGTCACCGGACAGCGCCGCGGCACACATATCATGCATGGCCCGCGGTGCCACGTTGGCAGTGACTGAAATATTGGCCTTGCCGCCCAGCAACATCAGTTCCATGGCAGTGGCATCATCGCCACTGTAGATATCCAGTTGCTCACCACAACGTTCAACCAGCCAACGGGCGCGATCCATATCACCGGTGGCTTCCTTGATGGCAATAATATTGTCTATGGGTGCCAGTCGCTCCACGGTCTCGGGCAACATATCGACCGCAGTACGTCCCGGCACATTGTACAAAATCTGCGGAATCGGCACCGCCTCTGCCACCGTCTTGTAATGCTGGTAGAGACCTTCCTGGGTCGGCTTGTTGTAGTACGGCGTCACCAGCAGGCAGGCATCAACGCCCGCATCCAGCGCACAGCGGGTAAGATCGATCGCCTCACGGGTAGAGTTTGCCCCGGTGCCGGCAATCACCGCGATCCGCCCGGCCGCCATTTCAACGGTTCGCCGCAGCAGCTGGCAATGTTCATCCTCGTTCAGAGTGGCAGATTCACCGGTCGTTCCAACCGCAATCAGGGCATCGGAATGCTGCTCGACATGAAAATCGACCAGCCGCTGCATGGCGTCTTCATCAATTGCGCCACCCTCCCGCATCGGGGTCACCAGCGCGACCAAACTGCCTTGAAACATCACCGAGATCTCCGGACCCTGTAAAGACCGACATGGTACTGTCGCCACCACTGACTGACAAGGTAATCTGCAACGAAAATGGCCATTCCAGCCCTATAACACAGCAATGGTGCTAAACTGTAAGACACTCAAACCCACGGCAATTAGTGACTGGCGGACAGACTGATTCATGAATGAAAACACGACATCAAGGAATAACCAGCTGGTACTCTCCGCGCTCGGCGAAGACAGACCCGGCATTATTGATGAATTATCACGCTGCGTACTGGATAGCGGCTGCATGGTGCTCGACAGCCGCATGGCGGTACTGGGTGGTGATTTTGCCCTGCTGCTGCAGGTCGGCGGCAACTGGAACAATATCGCCAAGCTGGAAAATCAGATTGGCGGACTGGAAAGCCGGCTCGGGCTGATGATTTCGTCGCGGCGCACCACTGACAAGAGTGCCGCAGAAAACATGCTGCCCTACGGGGTCGACGTGGTGGCGCTGGATCAGCCCGGCATTGTTCACAACCTGGCAAGGTTCTTCTCACAGCGTCATATCAACATCCAGGAAATGATGACTTCCAGTTATCCGGCGCCGCACTCCGGCACCGTGATGTTTTCCGTGCACATGAGCGTCGAAATACCGGCAAAGACACAGATCTCAACGCTGCGCGAGGAATTCATGGAATTCTGCGATGATATGAACCTGGATGCAGTGATTGAACCGGTGAAGACCTGATTGCAATCCAATCGCAGAGATACGCAAGTATGCAAAACTCGCTACAATCCTGCCAACAAAAACCGCAGGAAAACATATTATGAGCAAAGTAACGATTGGCAAGAAGGTTCCCGACTTCACCCTCCCTGCAACCGGCGACCAGGACATTACCCTGTCTGAGCTGAAAGGGAAAAACGTGGTGATTTATTTCTATCCAAAAGACAGTACACCTGGCTGCACCACCGAGGGCCAGAATTTCCGCGACAAAATTCACACCTTCAGACGCCGCAAAACAGTCATCCTCGGTGTTTCACGCGACAGCGTAAAATCTCA
>CAJQPV010000274.1 GCA_905480305.1 uncultured Gammaproteobacteria bacterium
CTCACACTTTCTGCCACACCTTGCCAAACATGAAATTCAGGTGAACTTCTGAGATCCCACGGGTATTCGGATGTTCCCGTCCTTCCTGCCGTATACAGACTGTTAACCGAAGCTTACCTTCCTTCTTCCATTTAGGCGTTATTAGCTCGCTGACTCCACCACTGGCTGAACTGAGCGTAAGCCATGACCGTGATGATGGGAAACAAGCATGTTGTGGCAATCATACCGAAACCGTCCATCAAAGGATTTCGTCCCGGAATGGTCGAGGCAAGCCCGAGACCCAGGGCAGTAATCACTGGCACGGTCACAGTCGAAGTTGTTACACCCCCTGAATCGTAGGCAAGCGGGATGATGAGCCGCGGGACAAAGAATGTCTGGATGATCACTACAACGTAGGCGCCGATGACTATGTATTGTAGCGGGATTCCGGTGATGATCCTTAGAACACCCACGGTCACGCCCATAGCAGCGCCAATCGCCACCGCAATGCGTAGTCCCCAAGAGCTGATGGCGCCGCCGGATACCTGATTGGCTTTGGTTGCTACTGCGATCAGCGCAGGTTCGGCCAGAGCCGTGGCGCAACCAATGGAAGCACCAAACAACAGAAGCCAAATATAATCGGTCCATAGCTTGGAAGGAGTCGTCGATGTGCCTCCCGAGATGAAGGCCGGATCGGAAAGCTGCTGGGCCATGAGCTTACCCATAGGAAATAGCGCTTGCTCTAGGCCAATGAGGAACAGGCTGAGACCTAGCAGTACGTAGACGAAGCCGATTACCAGTTTCTTGAGATGAGGCATCGGACGACGTATCACTAAATACTGGAAAGCGAAGATGATCAACACGATAGGCATGACATCGAGCACCGTGCTCATTACAGTGTCGAAGACCAGATGCAGATAATCTTTCATTCTGAGTTCATTGCAATCAACCCGCTAGATTACGGTTGTGAAGGATGTGCCATCCTGAATGGTTTAATATCTCGTCTGTGCCCGGCATGCAATCTATTTTCGCCTCCTTATCCGGAAGGTCCGGTTTCAGTTGCGTTTCAGTCATCCTGGCCTAGACGCTGTACTTCCTTACAGGGTCGATACTTATCGATCCGCATCCGCTGCCTGTACGTCCGATTACAGTACTTCTCGGAAGTTTAAGGATATTTCCTGAATGTCCGAGTAGGTCTCAGAACCGGTCATTGATAACGCCAGCCATCACAGGCGTCATGCTCGGAGCAAAGCGCAGAGTTTGGCGTCCTTATCGTCAGGATACAGGTCGGGAACGCCGTCGAGCGGGACCGCTAAACCTCGTCGAACTTCTTCACGACTCGCATGATCAGTCCCTCGACGACCGACCACCCCACGAGAGCGACGAGCATTTTCACGTTCAGCCCTGTTCCGGCTCCGGTCGCGAAAAGGCCGCCGAAGATCGATCCGGCTCTCTGCACGGGCGCGGCCAGGATATCACTGTAGGTAACGATGAGATCACCCAACCGGCCGCCGCCGGGCACCACTCCGAGGTCAAGCAGTATGCGAGCCACCAGGACCAACTGAATGACCGCGAACGCCAGCACGACGACTCGGCGGACAGAACGAGAAAGGTCGAAGCCGTCCGCGTGCTCTGCTCGCTGTCTGTCGAACCGCTTGATCATCCGTCGCCACCCGTCTCATTGACCATCGCAGCTGCTTCAACCCCTGCCAGAGGGTCACGATTCTCGTCACCACTTCGCCCCCCCCCGCAACAGCATCTGATGAGAGCGAGCGTCTTCATGTTGTCGGAATGATTCGCCCCCCCCGGATCGACCCCACGGCGTACAGGAAGCATAACCCACGTATTTCGCGAGAATCCACCCCGGGAACGGCAACTTTCAGTACGTTCCGGAAGTTTAAGCAAAATTTCTGTATGTCCGACCAGGGTCGTTTCCTGAAGCACAGTGATTGCTTATATAAGCAGCAGCTGAACGTCCTCTTCGGCCGAAAGCGGACATTCCCATCAAAAATCAGCAAATTACCCCCAGAAGCGCAAAGGCCACCCCCGAAGGATGGCCTTTATGCGTTATCTTGTTTTTACTAGCTGATGACGAGAATTGCCGACCAGGTGGCCATCAATAAGGACAGCGCGGCCACAACAATCGCGGCACACCAGACACAGTTATCGCTCACTACAGATTTCATATTCAAGGCTTCTCTCCGGGTTAGCTGTTAACGTTCTTTCACGGTTACAGAT
This sequence comes from uncultured Gammaproteobacteria bacterium, assembly GCA_905480305.1. Taxonomy (GTDB): domain Bacteria; phylum Pseudomonadota; class Gammaproteobacteria; order UBA9214; family UBA9214; genus UBA9214. The sequence goes on from CAJQPV010000274.1 coordinate 2,218, forward strand.
TAACGGTCGAGTTGCCGGATTTATGTCATATAGTAGCCTTTTTTTTGTAAACTATTCACGTTTCACAAAGCACCCTCTCCCGACTGCTCCCGGCTCTCGCCTCGGTCGCCTCGGGTGCAGAGAGCGAACTAAAGGACTCTGACCCATTTATCTCTTTATCTGCAGGACACTATGCAGACATTACTTTTGCAATCTCTGTGACGTGTCGAAGGTCGCTGCCGCAGCATCCTCCGAAGACGTTGAGCCAGGGCATGCGTGCTTTGAGTTTCAGGTATTGCTGTGCCAACTCAACAGGGTTCCCATCGTCAAGAACCTCGCACTCATCCAGTTCTGCGTGGCTCAATCGCGATGCGTTGCAGCGCAGTCCGTGTATCCGCCTGGTCCAGGCGCCAGCATCGATCACTCCTGAGAAATGTTCCGGGTGAGCGCAATTAACCATAAAATAAGCAGTCGCATTATCGGTTGCCGCGTCGACCTGCTGAATCGCGTCTCCGAGTGATTGCCCTGCAGGAAGTTTGCCGTCAGTTTCGACAGTGAAGGAAACGACAATTGGCAAACCAACAGCCGTTGCGGCCCGCACAGCCCCGATAGCTTCATCAGCCTGTGTGAAGGTGAGGGCTGAGACCATGTCTATATCTGTTTCAGCGAGCCAGCCGATTTGCTGTGCATGGTACTTCTCGGCCTCGGCTACGGCGATGTCAACTTCAGGCGCATACGCGTCCCCTCGTGGACCAATGAGAGCATTGATTATGATCGGTTGTTCATTCGTGGAGAACTCGTCACGCAGTCCAGCAACGAATGCAACTGAGTCAATGTTTGCCTGTCGCATCTCTTCTTCTGTGGCAGCCAGGTCCTTTGCCCAGTGCATGTGGGCTTTCCAGGTAGGACAGTCCAGGACGAAGCCTGCGCCTGTAGATTTCGCAAGCGCCAGCATCTCGCGGAAGTAGTTCGCTAGTACTTCGCGCCCGGCAGGATCGGGCAGGAGCGTGTGTGCTGCGAACTCTCGAATGTCGACTCCTTTGTTGAAGATAATGTCCGTTTCGAGGCCGGCGTCGCCCAAGAAAAGGCCACCAGAAAGTTGAGGAAGTGCGTTTCGGTATTTAGTCACGAGTTTTTTTCCAATTAGGAGATGATTATTGAAAATCCGTCTGTGGACCGGCGGCGTACAGGAAGCATAACCCATGCATCTCAGGACAATCCAGCCGGAAGTCGTCAAGAGTAAAGGGGGCGTTGGCGTTTTGGGGTTTAATGCCGCCGCCCCCCTTTATCGCCACACAACCAGCGTCAACGACCCTGCACTTTTGTCCAATTTCGCCGGCACAGGCTAAATGCTCTAATTAAGGTTCCTGCAACATAAGCAGTATGGCTGATGCACCCACAAAACCGGTGATTGATAGCAATACAGGAGAACAAAAAAATGGCCAAATCGCTAACTGTTACCGTATGGTTTGTGCTGTTGTCTTTCACAGCCCACGCAGCTGACCAGATTACCCGGGAACAGATAAAACAGGTTATCAGTGCCACCGACTCGGCAGCAATGGAACACAACACGATGATCATAGGGACTTATCTGGGTAACTCATTCGAAAGGATCATCGAGTTCCCCCACGAGGATCAGATGGCTAAGGTGCGACTCAACAAACTCGAGTATTTGCAATTGGTCGACGAGGGCTGGTCCCGTATCGCCTATTATGACCACCAGCGCGACAACCTCGAGATTCATATCATGCCGGACGGACTCAGTGGAAAGACACACTCAACCATCACCGAGAATATAGTAATCGATGGTGTAAAAGTGACCAGCCGATTCCGCGAATACGCGATCTATCAACTGGAAAACGGCAGGCCGGTGATTACACAGGTCAGTGGCCACACCCTGCTTGGTGATACGACACCGCAGTAATGAGGACAACGATCAGGGAAAAAAAGCATGTCATGAACAAACCACTGTCATATACCACACTGCTTAGCTCCATCCTGGTCGGCTGCCTGTCAAGCTCTGCATGGTCAGATGAAACAACGTTAAAAGAATCAATCGAAACGACCGGACAGAAACCGGCCTGGCACGTGCCACCCGGCCCGGCTATGCCTGCACAGAACTGGCAACCCCCTCCCCGGTGGCGCATGCCGCAACAGGGTTTTGGACAATTCCCGCCTCGCTACCCGCCTGGCGGACAATACCGGCCCTTCCCTGCCGCGCCAGTCACGGCAAGGCAAAACCCGCTCAACGCTGAACTGCAGCAGGCACAGGAACAACTGGCAACGAAAAGCAGTGAACTCGAGGAGGCCCATAGCACGATTGAGCAATTACGTATAAAGCTGCAGGAAAGTCTCGCCGCAGAAACAAGACTGTCCGACCAGATAACCTACAACACCCGCGAGGAGCAGGCCCTGCGCATACGCGTAACTGAACTGGACCGGACACTCAAAACCACCAGCGCCAAACAGGAACAACAACACCGGCAACTCACCGCAGAACGCGACCAGCTACTCGGCAAGCTCGCCAGCCTGGACAAACAACTGGCAGCACTGCAGTCCAGGCTGCAAGCGGCTACACAGGTACTGATACAGGCACGGTCCAGCACCGGCATGGCAAGCGAATCACCGCACACTGCCAGCATACAGATCGAAGCATTGAAGGATGCGCTAGGCAGACTTGAGGCCGAACTGGAGAGACAGGAAACCGGTCTGCAAAGTGACTGGCAGATTCCGACAAAAGAATAAAATCGGCATGGATATTCAAGGGAGACAGCTTTTCCTTCATTAGAAAATGTCGCATATCCAGAAGCTGCCATGCGCTATGCAGCGCAGTAAAGGGCCGGGTATATTGACCGGTCAAATCCGGCAAAAAAGTCAGGCACAATCGAAAACACCCTGCAAGCACAGCGCGGACACCGTTCCTGCATAAAGTCAAGACGGCCGGAATAAGAGTATTTTCCGATTAATGCGAAACAAAGGTATTCTGACAGCGTTTTACTGATATATGATCAGCCCATGTCAAAGCTCATCCTGTTAATTATGCTGTCGGCCATCAGCGCCGGCACCCACGCCGAGTCAGCCCCGGGCGATGCAGCAGCAAGCAAACACGTCATGCAAGCCGGGACGTCAGTACTGCCTGTCGAAGCCTCCCCGGTACTCGACCTCAATGCCTTTTCAACCATGGAACAGATCATCCCCGCGCTGGCCGAAAAGCGCGTGGTCTTCATCGGCGAGCAGCATACACGCTACGACCATCACCTCACCCAGCTGGAGATTATTCGCCGCCTGCATGCGCTACACCCGCAACTGGCCATCGGCATGGAAATGTTTCAGCAGCCCTTCCAGCGCTACCTGGATGAATACGTGGCGGGCAGCATCGATGAACAGGCCATGCTGCGCGCCACCGAATACTTCCGGCGCTGGCGCATGGATTACCGGCTCTATGCACCCATCCTGCGTTATGCGCGTGAGCACCGGCTGCCGCTGATCGCATTGAATGTACCGAAAGAACTGACTCACGAGGTGGCGCACGTCGGCCTTGACGGCCTGGACGACGAATACCGCCAGCTACTACCAGCCGACATTGCACCGGCCGATGCAGCCTACCGTCAGCGCCTCAAAGAGGTATTCGACCTGCATCCCAAAGAAGAGGGGCACGAGAACTTCGAGCATTTTCTCCAGGCCCAGTTGCTGTGGGACGAAGCCATGGCCGAGCGTGCCGCTGCCTATCTCGAAGAGCACCCGGATCATCAGCTGGTTGTGATCGCCGGCAACCAGCACCTGGCCTGGGGCAACACCATCCCGCAACGCCTGCAACGGCGCACGGCCGTAACCGCGGCCAGCATCCTTAACAGCTGGGACGGCCCGGTAAAACCCGGTCTTGCCGACTTCCTGCTGTTGCCCAAGGAGCAGGCGCTAGCGCCTGCCGGAACACTGGGCGTGCTGCTGGGAGATGACAAGGGCCAGGTTAGCATTACCGCCGTCCTTGAAAACGGCGCCAGCGCCGCCGCGGGTATTAAAAGCGGAGACCGCATCACCGCCATCGACAACCACACCATCAACAACGTTACTGACCTGCGCCTGGTAATGTGGGACAAGCAGCCCGGAGACACCATTAATGTGGATACCGTGCGCAAGCACCTGCTATTGCCAGACAAGAAGCTGAGCTACGAACTCACGCTGCAATAGCATGCAAAAACAGCGCGGGTACATTGTCTGGCTGCTGTGTCTATTCTGGCTGCCGCTGGTGGCAACGGCACAGATACACCATTCCCTTGATGTGTCATTGCAACCCGACACAGCCGGCATCAAGGTACGTGACAGCGTTACCCTGCCGGAGGGTCATCCGTCATCACTGACCTTTGCCCTGCACCCTGCCCTGCAACCAGAACTGCTCGGCGACAGCGCACGACTGGTCGAACTTGCACCGCGGACCGATAACAGCCCGTCGGCATTGAACCCGTCAGCCGGCATCTCACCGCGCTACTACCGCCTCGACCTCGCCCCCGGGGAAAACAGTTTTACCCTGCACTACAGCGGTAACATCGCCCACACCCTGCAAAGCCAGGGCGAAGAGTACGCGCGCAGCTTCCAGGAAACACAGGGC
>CAJQPV010000275.1 GCA_905480305.1 uncultured Gammaproteobacteria bacterium
TATGTATCTTGAACATTTCAATCTGACGGAACGACCGTTCTCCATTACGCCTGATCCGCGTTTTCTCTATATGAGTGCGCGCCATCGCGAGGCGCTTGCCCACCTGTTGTACGGGCTGAGTGAGGGTGGCGGCTTCGTGCAGCTGACCGGCGAAGTGGGTACCGGCAAGACCACCATCTGCCGCTGCCTGCTGGAGCAGGTGCCGGACAATGTGGATATCGCGCTGGTACTGAATCCCAAGGTGACCTCGACCGAGCTGATTGCAACCGTCTGTGACGAGCTGGGTATTGAATATCCCGGGGGTGATACCAGCATCAAGGCATTGACCGATGAGCTGAACCGCTACCTGCTGGATGCCCATGCGCGCGGTCGCCGTACGGTGCTGATCCTGGATGAGGCGCAGAACCTGAGTGCGGATGTGCTCGAGCAGGTGCGGCTGCTGACCAACCTGGAAACGTCCACGCAAAAACTGCTGCAAATAGTCCTCATTGGCCAGCCGGAGTTGCGCAGTATGCTGGCACGTGAAGATATGCGACAGCTCTCCCAGCGGGTGACGGCACGTTACCATCTTGATCCAATCAGCCGCGAGGAAGCCGGCGCCTACATCCGCCACCGGCTGCAGATTTGCGGTACCACCCAGCCTGTCTTCAGCAAACGTTCGGTCGACAGAATTCAGCAACTCTCCGGTGGTATCCCGCGTCTGATCAATGTGTTGTGCGACCGCTCGATGCTTGGCGCCTATGTGGAAGGCAAGGTACAGGTTGATCCGAAGGTGGTTAAAAAAGCCGCCCGCGAGGTGCTGGCCGAAGATGATGATAGCGGTGAGCAGGGCGGCGGGCTTAAATGGGCCATGGCTGCGCTGTTACTGCTGCTGATTATTGGCCTGGCTGTCGTTTTACAACCCTGGCAGCAGACAGAGATTACTGCGTCGGTGCCCGCTGCTGAAGCGGAAAAGCCGGCAGAGATTATTACGCAAGCGGTTGTTGAACCGGTGTTTGACGATGAGCTTCCGAATGAATCACGGGCACAGCCACTGGCGGAGCTCGGGACTGAACCGGAGCCGGAGCCCGAATCACCTACCCTGGCAGCGCTGTTGCTTGAAACTGACAAAGCCAACTACCGCGCGGCATGGACTGAACTGTTTTCCCTGTGGTCAGTGGAATTGCCCGCCAGTGTGAAGCCGGATTTCTGTGACTTTGCAAAACAGTATGGTTTGTTGTGCATGCTGGAGCAGGGCAACTGGAATACCTTGCGCCAGTTCAATCGCCCGGTGATATTACAACTGGCTACCGCGGATGGCCGGCGGGTGCCGGTGGTGTTGCAGTATCTGGATGATTCCATTGCGGAGCTCATTATCGGCAATGAGCTGTACCGGCTGGCCATTGAGCAGGTGGAGCAGAGCTGGTACGGGGACTACACCTTGTTACTGCAACCGCCGCCCGGAGGCCGCCTGTTTATGAAGATCGGTGACCGGGGGCCGGTAGTTTCCTGGCTGCGTCAGCAGCTGGAGTTGGCGCAAGGCGTGAAGATCCCGGGAGCAGATCCACTGGTTTTTGACTTTGCTCTGCAAAAACAGGTGCTGGATTTTCAGCGCAGGCACGGGCTGGTGGCCGACGGCATAGTAGGCAAGAACACGATTATTCACTTGAATACAGAGTCAGGTCGGGAGGGTGTGCCCCGCTTGTTACCCGGGTCATTCTGAGTTATGTCCTATATTCTTGATGCATTAAAAAAGGCAGACCAGGAACGTTCTCTGGGTGAAGTACCTGACCTGGAAGCGGCGCATTGGGGTGAGCGGCGGCGCAAACGTGCATATCGCTGGGTGTGGATTGTGGCTGCGCTGTTGCTGATCAATGGCGTACTGCTGTACCTGTTGCTGGATCGCGATGAAGATTTGATCTCCGATGCCGGGGTAATGCCGGAATCGATCGACACCAAAACGGTAACACCGGTACCGCGAGCTGAAAAGGCAGTTGTGTCGCAGTCGCGTGACAAGGCGCGCCCGCGGGAGCCGGTTTATGTGCCGCCCGTGGCGCCGATCCGGAGTCCAGCGCCGAGAGTGCGGCAACTGCCGTCAGCGCCGTCAACAGCCGTTGTTGATCCTGCACCTGTCTACGCGCCACCTGCACCGTCGCAGCCGACAGCCACATCAGATGTGCCAGAGTGGAACGATCTGTCGCTGGAGTTCCGCAGTGGACTGTCGATGCCGTCCATTGACGTACATGTTTATTCGGATGACCCGGGGCGCCGTTTTATTCTGATGGATCTGCAGAAATACAGGGAAGGCGAGACGCTCGGTAACGGTGCGGTACTGGAGGAGATTCTGCCTGGCAGTATCCAGCTGTATTATCAGGGTAGCCGCTTCCGGGTCGCCAAATAACTCCCTTATACAAGCACCTTGCGCTGACGTAGTTCTTCTTCTGTGGCGTCACGAATGCCCTGAATTTCGACTTCAAAGACCAGTGATTGTCCTGCAAGCGGATGATTGCCGTCGAGGCTGACGATGCCGTTTTCTATCGCGGTTACCCTGAAAGTGAGCTCCTCTCCGTCTTCATCCTGACCAGTGATACTGCCGCCAGCCTCGACGACTTCGCCAGGGGGCAGTTCATCCAGTGGTACCTTGTGGAGCAGTTCAACTTTACGTTTTCCGAAGGCGTCATCGGCTAACAGCCGGGTAGTTACGATGTCGCCGGTAGTGTGTGTTTCCAGTTCGCTTTCCAGTTTCGGGAACAGTAACCCGGCTCCGTGCAGATAGCTGACCGGCGTACCGGTCGCCTCGCGGACCACCACGCCATCGGCATTGGTGAGTGAGTACTGCATGGTAATAACCTTGTGCGGGCCAACGGTTTCGGGTTTGTTCATAAGTAAGGATGTTTGCGTTGATAATTGAAAGTATTGTGTATTATACGTATGAAATATGGCCGGTGAACTTGCTCTGCCAGCCAGGGTCGAACAATTAATACTAGGATTCCAATGTAAATACAGGAACTGCGGTTATGAAACAGGCTAAATTTTCCATCGGGCAGCGTATTCATCACAGGTTATTTGACTACCGGGGAGTGATTATAGATGTCGATCCCGAATTTTCCGGGACGGATGAATGGTATGAGAACGTCGCTCAAAGCCAGCCACCCAAAGACGAGCCCTGGTATCACGTGCTGGTGCATGATGCCAATAATGAGACCTATGTGGCTGAACGTAACCTGTCGTCCGACCAGAGCGATGAGCCGGTCAAGCATCCCTTGCTGCGAGAGTTTTTTGTTGATTATGAGCAGGGTGTCTATACCACCGGTCGCCAGCCCAACTAGAGCGACATGTTTTTCTGACCGCAAATATCAGGAAATAGAGCATGATTACCACGATTCAGGTACTGCTGAAGAAATATACACGGTCTGCGGTGATGCTGCAGGAGGACGGCGAGCAGGCGCTGCGTCTTGCTACAGCAGCATTACTGGTAGAGGTGGCACGCGCAGATGACCAGATAACAGAAGAAGAGCGTGCTGCAGCACGGCGCGTTGTCGAGAACGGCTATTCATTGTCTCCCGAACAGGCTCGTGAGCTCGTTGATACGGCTGAGCGCGAGGCTGCTAACGTGACCTCGCTTTATCCGTTTACCCGGCTCATTACCAGTGAGTGCAGTCTGGAGGACAGGGCGGAAATTGTCAGGATGCTGTGGGAAGTAACCCATGCCGACGGTCATATTGACGCTCATGAGGAACATCTGGTGAGGAAGGTAGCAAATCTGCTGTATGTGCCACACAGCCGTTTTATTCAAACCAGGCTGCAGACAACCGACTGACGGCTAAAAAAACGGGGTCGCACTGCGACCCCATTGTCCGGTCTCAGACCATTTCTTTCAGGCCCTTGAGCGGCAGTACCTTCACAACATTGCGTGCCGGCTTTGCCTTGAACATCATTTCTTCGCCGGTGAAAGGGTTGGTGCCCTTGCGTGCCTTGGTAGCAGGCTTGCGAACAACCTTTACTTTCATCAGGCCGGGAACGGTGTAAACACCTGGACCGCCTCTACCCTTGAGGTCACGCTTCATCAGTACTGCGAGTGCGTCGAATACGGCGCCGACATCTTTCCTGGTGAGGTCGGTTTTGTCAGCAATGAAGTTTAGTGTTTCAGATTTCGTAGTAGGTCTTTTTACAACTTTGGCAGTTGTTTTTTTCTTGGCGATTACTTTTTTCTTCGCAGCCATCTGGTATAGCTCCTCTATATGAGTAATGAGTAAAACAGCACGCGTAAGATAGCACAATAAATAAAATGTTAAAGTGTTTTTACGGCGGGAAATGCCTTCTATAGTAGACTTTTCTAGTCTTGCCAGATCATCTGTTCAAGACTGTTTATGAAGCCGGAAGTGTTGTTCACAAGTATTTCCGGTTTTGCCGGCACCCCCTGTAACGTCGCGAGCTGCAGGGTTCTGGTGTTTCTTTGTGGTGTGTAATATCCAGAAAACACTGTAATTACAGGTATTATAAGCCTATTTCAATGCAGCGCTGGTTTGTTTTCAGTATTCTCCGCTGTGTTGTTGTCATGCCTTGATGCCGGCGAGGCATGGTGCAGGATCATGTGCCAGCCTGATGCGTCACAGCGGTAGACGTTGGTAGCGATGACCCTGTGCTGTGTGTTGCCGGCAACAGTAATATTCTCATGCAGAATGTGAACCGCCAGCTGAGCGTCAGTGGTACTGGATATTTGATCCAGCTGGAAACGCAACTGCTTGCCATTCTTGAACAGCTGCTGCCAACTTTTCCTGACGGATGCGGTGCCCTGCAGTCGTTCCCCGAACGGATGTATGCACTCGATTTCGGCTTGCCCGGCCCAGACCCCCATCATGCCTTCCAGATCTGCGTCCTCGAAGGCGCTATAGAAGGCCAGTTCTGCCGCCTCCGGGCTGTCATAGACAGGTTTTTTCATGCTAGCCCCCATAATAAAAGTGTATTCAACTAACTGATTATTAATATAAATATTTGTTTATTTTGGTGGACTGCCTGGTGGTCCAGTTTTAATGCTCTACAGCCGATAACCCGGGTATCACGTCGTGTTTTCACGACCTGTGGCTGTCGTACAAACGCTATATGACGGCCATCTCCTGTAATAGCCGGTTAACCGCAGCATCCCTGTTAAAACGCTAAATATCAACACTCTCAAGCCGATAAGCAGTAGGTGGCTCTGTGCCGTAATGGGCTCCCTTGTCGGGGTTTTTTAATAACAGGTTGTAACCAGTGGATCTAGTGTCTATGCGCGCTGAAAAAAAAATAGCAGTTGATAACAAACTCCTGCAGGAGTTTGTTCCCCTGAATGCGCTGTCAAATGAGCGTTTCAGTGAGGTGTCGGACAAAATCATTATCGAAGAGGTGCTGGCCGGTCGTTACCTGTTTCGCAAGGGTGACCGGGACAACCAGTCTATCTATCTGCTGGAAGGCAAGGTCAACCTGATTGACGGGTTTCGCAAGGTCACCGGCGAGGTCGAGGCCGGCACAGATATGAGTCGCTATGCCATCTCCAACCAGCAGCCGCGTCCGCTGTCTGCGCGTGCCGTCAAGAAATGCATTATCGCCCGTATTGATTCCGGTTTACTGGATGTTTTCCTGACATGGGACCAGTCGAGCAGTGCCGAGGTGGTTGAAATAGGGGCTGATGATGATCAGGACTGGATGACCCGTATTTTGCAAACGGAGGCATTCATAAAAATTCCTCCGGCAATGATCCAGAGTCTGTTGATCAAGATGCAGTCATACCCGGTGAAAGCCGGCGATGTTGTTATCCGGCAGGGTGATGCCGGCGATTATTTCTACACTATTCATGCAGGGCGCTGTCTGGTGACCCGTAAGGACTCGCCTGATGCAGAGGACCAGTTCCTTGCCGAGCTCAGTGAGGGGACTTCTTTTGGTGAGGACGCGCTGGTATCTGATGCGAAGCGCAACGCTACCGTGACCATGTTGACTGATGGTCAGTTGATGCGGCTGGCAAAAGTGGATTTTATTGAATTATTGAAGAACCAGTTGGTCAAGCGAGTGAATTATGACGAGGCCGCAGAACTGGTTGATGAAGGTGCAGTCTGGGTGGATGTCAGGACTGTCGACGAATATGAAAACGGATGTTTTGAAGACAGTGTCAATATGCCGTTGTCATCGTTGCGCGATGAATTATCCGAGCTGGTCTTCAATACAAAGTATGTAATTTGCTGCGATACCGGCCGGCGCAGTGAATCAGCGGGTTTTATGCTGAGCCACAAGGGTTTCGATGTTTATGTGCTGGAAGGCGGGATTCCCGCTGTATCACCCGGCGAAGAGGTGCCGGAAGAGCCGGCTGCCGCTGAGCCTGTAGCGCCACAGGTGGCAGCAGTCGTAGCGGATGACTCTGCTGCAGAGAAGATCGAATCTTTCAACGGAGCAGCAGAGCAGAGTGTCGAGCTGGAGAAGTTGCAGGCTGAAAAGCAATCGTTGCTGGCTGAGATTGAGGAGTACCGGTCAACCGAAGCGCGGACGGCTGAGCAGGTCGAGCTGTTACGTGCAGAACTCGGCGAGTCGGGTGACAAGCTGGGGAGTCTGTATGCGCAGTCTGGTAGCGAGGCAGAAAAACTTGAACAATTGCGTGCCGAGCTGGGCGAATCAGGAGAAAAGCTTGCTGTTCTGTATGCGCAGGTGAAGAGCGATGCAGAAGAAAGACAGCTGTTGCAGGACCAGTACGCTGCCTTGCGGGAACAGTATACCGAGGCAGTCAGTGCACACGAGCAGCAGTCGGTAAAGTTTGATGAGAAGTTGCGTGAAACACAGTCACAGATCGACTTGCTGCACGAGGAAAGTGCGACGCTGAAGCAGAATGTAGCTGACCGCGAAGCAGCCGAACAGGAAATACAGCAACTCCAGGACGCACTTGCGCAGGCCAGTGAGCGCGTCTCGGTGCTCGAACGCGATGTTGTTAACTCCGACGAGGCGGGCAGTACATTGCTTGCTGAAATGCAGGAAAAGCTGCAGCAACAGCAGCAACTGGCAGAGCAGTTGCAGCAACAGCTGAAAGAGGCTGACGAGTCTCTGGCCGAGTCCCGTGAGGCAGCAGCGTCGGCTGCAGTTCTTGAAGCCTCGGAATCAGAGTTGCAGCAAACATTGCAGCAGCAAGTGGGTGTTGTGGAGCAATTGCAGGATGAGCTGCAACAACAAGCCGAGCTCGCAGAGAAACAGCAGTCCGAGATAGAGCGCTTGCAGCAGCAGGCAGTCGAGGCAAGCGGCAAGCTGGAACAGGAATCCGGGCAGGCAATAACGCTGACACAGGAAAATGCCGATTTATCCAGCAAGATAGAGGAACTGCAGTCCTCCGCTGCAGTAATTACAGAACAGCATGAGGCTGCGATTGCCGCTGCTATAGAAAAAAATGATCAACAGGAACAGCAGCTTGAAGAATTGCGCTCAGCTTTGGATGCGGGCAGCCAGGCGCATGAAACTGCGCTTGCTGAAGTAAAGGAGCAGAACCGGCAGCTGCAGCAGCAGATGGAAGAATTAAAGCAGGCTGCAGATGCAGGCAGCGGCGAACGTGAGGCTTTGCTTGCTGCAGCAAAGGAACAGAACCAGCAGCTGGAACAACAACTTGAGAAAATGCAGGCTGAGCTTGATCAGCAGCAACAGGCGTTATCTGAGGTATCCGGAGAGCATCAAAATGCTGCCGGAGAATTGCAATCCATGCAGCAGGATAACGAGGAACTGCGTACAGAGTTACGGGAAACAGCGTTGTTGCTGGATGAGCAGGCAGAAGCAGCTGCCAGTCAGCTGGCTGCCAGGCAGGCAGCGGAAGAAGCACTCGAAAAACAGCAGGCTGGATGGGGGGCTGAACGAGACACCCTGATAAAGGCGACAGAGGATGAGCAATCTGTAGTCGAGGAATTACGCCTGCAACTGGAACAGCTTGAGACGCTAAGTCAGCAAGACAAAACGGCTTTCGAAACAGGGCAGCAGGAGAAGCTTGACAAGCTCAGGGAATACGCAGAGGGCCTTGAAGCAAAGAATGTGCAGCTGAGGAATGAGCAGGCGGCGCATGCGGAAGAGCTGGAGCTTGCCGCTACCGGGCAGGTGAGCTTGCAGGAGTCGCTGAATGCTTTGACCGAGGAGAAGTCAGGGCTGGAGAGTGAGCTGGCTTCGCTCAAGCAACAGTCTGCCGGGCTGGTGGAGAGTTCGAATGAACAGTTGCGATTGCTGCAGGATCAGCTTGAGGAACAACAGCGACAGATTGCCGGGCTGGAGCAGTCAGATAGCGATAACGAGGCGCAGATAAGGGATTTACAGCAGGAAATCCTGCAATCCGGAGAAGGTCGCCGTGCTTTGGAACTAGAGCTTGAATCGTCATGTCAGCAGTATGAAAGCAGTCAGTTACAACTGGAACAGCAGGCGGAACGCATCCGGGAGCTGGAGCAGGAGCACCATGAGTCTATTCAGAAGGCGCATGAAGACCTGACGCGCAAGAATGATAACGAGAAGGAGCTGCAGGGGCAGATTGATCGCCTGCGCAAGAAGCTGGAACAGTCTTCTGTTGATCTGAAGCAGCTACGTGACGGTTCACAGACAGATGTAGACAATATCCGGGAAGAACTGCATGCAGAACGCAAGGCGCGGGATGAAGAGCGTGCCCAGATGGCAGCTCGCCAGCGTGAGTTGAAAGAGCAGTTGGCTACAATCGCGATTGAGCATGAATCCAATATGACCAATCAGTCCGGTGCTATTGAGAAAGCCAGGGATGCCGGTCGGGAAGAAGAGCAGGAGCGGCTGCATAAATTAATAGAAGCACAAGGTCAGTCAGAAGAGCAGCTGCTCTCGTTGCAACAGGAACTGCAGAAGGCGCATGCCGAGATTGCCGAGTCGACACGCATGGAGAAGGATCGCCGCCAGGTCGACACGGATATGATGCAGGAGCAGAACCAGCAGGCAGTCTCCACCATAACCCAGCTTGAGTCGCAGCTCAGGCAGCTCACGCAGGACCGTGATACGGCACTTGCCGAGCAGCAGAGCCTGCGCGAAAAAATGAATGCTTTGCGTGGCGAGGTTGAGGTTGCTCGTGGCTTGATGAATGTCAGCAGTGAAGGGCAGGTTGAGGATCCGGAAAAACTGCGTAAGGAGCTGACTGAAAGCAAGAAAAATATAGCAATCGCCTTACGTTTGCGAGCCGAAGCTGAAGCTGCCAGGGACAAGTTGACCGAGGAGCGTAATGTACTGCGCGACAAGCTGGGTGAGGAAGGTGTTGCTGCTGCACCGTTAAATGTGCCGGAGCTTGATATGGCCGGCAAGGGTGCAGGTGGTACGGAGACAAAGTCACCCAAAAAGAAAACTAAAGCATCAAGAGAACAAAACAAGCAAGCACCGCGATCCGAGCCGCTGGCTGCAGCTGACAGCAACCATCAGCGGCACTGGTTCGGTGCTGCCATTGGTCTGGGTGTTGTGGGTGCGGTAGCTCTGGTTATCTGGTTGCTGGCAGGTGCTGAAAACCCCATGTTTGGAGCAGGCGAGCCTGTCAATGAAGCTGTCGATGCAACACCGGATGAGAAGTCCGGTGAGCCCATTGCAGCAGCGAAACCTGTTGCGCCAGTCAAAGTGCCGCTAAAAGTTGTGCCACCGGCTAAGGTGGCAGAGCCGGTGGTCGCAGCGCCCGTTGCTGCAGTTGTTACAAAGCCTGTTGAAGAACCGTTGCCGGTGAAAGTGGCTGCGGCGCCCGAGCCTGTCGCAGTGCCAGAACCAAAGGCATTTCAGGACAGCCTGAAGGGTGGTGGAAAAGGACCGGTGATGGTCAAACTGCCAGCAGCTGAATTCGAGATGGGTAGTCCGGGAAATTCCCTGAATTTTGATGAAAGTCCACGTCATAGGGTGGTGTTGAAAGGCTTCTCTATCAGCAAGCTTGAGGTGACGTTTTCTGAGTATGATAAATTTGCCCGCGCCACCGGCCGGCGCATGCCTTACGATGAATCATGGGGGCGTGGTGATCGTCCTGTGATCAATGTTTCCTGGAATGATGCCCACGCCTATGCAGTCTGGTTGTCAAAGAAAACCGGCCAGCGTTATCGCCTGCCGACAGAAGCAGAATGGGAATATGCAGCCAGGGCGGGCAGCACTGAAAAGGTCTGGTGGGACAGCAAGTCGGCAGTGAAGCCGGCGAACTGCTTTAATTGTGGCAGTCAGTGGGATGGTAACAGCACCGCCCCGGCCGGCAGTTTTAGTGGTAATGCTTTTGGTCTTTTTGATATGGCGGGTAATGCACAGGAGTGGACAGAGGATTGTTACCACAGCAGCTATAGAGGTGCCCCGGAAGACGGCAGTGCCTGGCTGACTGCTGAGTGCACCCAGCGTGTGGTGCGCGGTGGCAGTTATAGCAGTCCGCTGGATTCGCTGAGAAATGCCAGGAGCAGTCAGTACAATCAGGATGTACGTCTTGATAACCTTGGCTTTCGGGTTGTCCGCAGCAACTGAGACAGCTGTTCTGCTGTTGTGAGTGACAGTACCTGCGTGCGCGGATGGTTGACAATTCTGTAACAGCCTATAGTCTGCCCGCATGACAGCGGTCCTCGGCATTGGCAACGCAACGCTCGATATTATTCATCAGGTTGACTGCTATCCGAACGAGAATGACGAGATCCGTTGCAGTAACCGGCAGCAGCGCTGTGGTGGAAATACTGCTAATACCCTCATTGTACTAAGTCAGTTGGGCGTGGATTGCGGCTGGGCGGGAACACTGGTGGCTGATTCTGACGGTCGGCGGGTGGCAGATGGTTTAAGCCGTCAGGGTGTTGATGTCAGTGCTGCGCAGTGGTTTGACAGCGGCTCCATGCCGGTGTCATCGGTGCTTATCAGCAAGCAAACTGGCTCACGAACGATTACCCATTTCCGTGATTTGCCGGAATACCCGGTGGCGGCGTTCGAGGCACTTGAGCTGCAGTCATATGACTGGCTGCATTTCGAGGCTAGAAATGTCGCCAGCATCAGGCAGATGCTGGCGAGCGTACGGCAGCGTACCATGCAGCTGCGCTGCTCGCTGGAAGTAGAGAAGCCGCGTGAGGGCGTCGAGTGCCTGTTTCCGCTGGTCGATATATTGCTGTTTTCCCGGCACTATGCGCTTTCACGCGGGTTCACGGACCCGCTGGCGCTGTTACGCTCTGTGCACAAAGTGTGTCCCGGGGTTGATCTTTTTTGTGCCTGGGGTGAGCAGGGTGCCGCGGCGCTGGATCATGCCGGCACTGAATACCGGCATGCGGCTGTCATCCCTTCCCGGGTAGTGGATACACTCGGCGCCGGCGATACCTTCAATGCCGGTATTATCAATGGTTACCTTAAGGCGCTGGCTATTGATGAGTCTCTTGCCCGCGCCTGCCAGCTGGCGGGTAACAAGTGCGGGCAGGATGGCCTGGATGGAATAACCGCTTGACGAAATCACTGTTTTAGGAAATGTCCGATAACACAACGACAGATACCGTTATTTGCAGGCTGGACGAGTTGCAGGATCCCGACAGTCGCGGCATGTCAGTAATGCGCGACGGGCAGCTGCAGGATATTTTTATTGTGCGGCAGGGCACGCAGGTTTTTGCTTATCTCAACAGCTGTCCGCATACCGGTGGTCCGCTCGACTGGGTGCCTGGCCAGTTTCTGAGTCTTGACAAGGACTATATACAGTGTGCGACACATGCAGCCCGGTTTCGTTTTAGTGACGGTGAATGTGTCGCTGGTCCGTGCAAGGGCGATTATCTGACTGCCGTGCCTGTTGGTGTTGAGGCGGGCGAGGTTGTATTGCTGGCAGCTGTGCCTGACCCGGATGACAGTTAGTCCATGAGCAGTAGCCGCATGACTGCGCTGTTCCCGTTGTGGGCGTTACTTGGCGTATTGCTGGCCTGGCTGGTTCCGGAAATGCTGGTTCCGATGAAAGTGGCGATTGTGCCGTTGCTGGGGCTGGTCATGTTCGCAATGGGCGTAACACTGACAGGCGCCGATTTTCTGACTGTTTTACGCCGGCCTTTTCCGGTGGCGCTGGGGGTTGCGTTGCAGTTTCTGTTGATGCCACTGGTTGCCTGGGGCCTGGTAAAACTGGCGGGGCTGCCGCCGCAGCTGGCGATTGGTCTGATCCTGGTGGGTTGCAGTCCGGGAGGCACGGCCTCGAATGTAATCTGCTACCTGGCAAAAGGTGATGTTGCCTTGTCAATTACACTGACGACGGTATCAACGCTGCTGGCTATCGTGGCAACACCGATGCTGACCTTGCTGTATGCCGGCGAAACGGTGCCGGTACCTGCAGGCGCGATGCTGCTGACAATTCTGCAGGTAATTCTGGTGCCGGTGCTCTCGGGTGTGCTGGTCAATCATTATTTTCATCGTCCGCTGGCGGCGGTTCGGGACGTATTCCCGGTGGTTTCGATGCTCTCTATCGTTCTGATTATTGCCATCATCGTTGCACTTAATCACACTCAGCTTGAAGGCCTGGTACCGGGGATTGCACTGCTGGTGGTATTGCATAACCTGGCCGGAATGGCCGGAGGTTACTGGTTGCCACGCTGGCTGGGCAGGGATGTACGAGAATGTCGTACGCTGGCGATCGAAGTGGGTATGCAGAATTCAGGCCTGGCCGTCGCGCTGGCGCTAAAATATTTTTCTGCCACCGCTGCCTTGCCAGGGGCCCTGTTCAGCATCTGGCATAATCTGTCCGGCGCATTGCTGGCAGGCCTGTGGAGCCGGCGCAGGCCGACACAGTAAATGTCGGGGCCGGGTGGCGTGTGCTTCAGATTTCCTTGAGTAGCTGCTGTATTAAGGTCATGTAGGCGTCACAGGGACCTGCTTCTGCGGTCGTTGCATCTGTCTGTATGGTTTGTAATGAGGTGTTGCATTCAGGTATGTCGGCATACGCGTCGAGACGTGTTACACCGGAGTTTTCAGGCAGGATGTCGCCTGTTGAGATGTCGTAGATAACCGCCATGATAAATCTCCTGCATGTGCCATAAAGGGGTTATCGGCAGCAGGAGGGTGCGGTTGAGCATGATTTTATGCGGTATTGATGTTTCCCGGGTGCAGCTATTCAATTTCATCAAGCGGGTTGATATGGTCATTCGGCGAGGTCAGTTCAAGGTCGACGCCGTAGTCATCACGTTGAATGTCGAGTGAACCCGACCAGTCTTCCGGTGGTTCGATAGTGACGATTTCCATCTCTTCCCAGGAATCAAAATCCAGTTCTTCAACAGCGCCGTCAAAGTGTTGTATCTCCATGGTGGCTACATCACTATCCAGTGCAACAATTTTGAACTTGTTACCGCTGATGGATTTGTACCAGTCACCAATACGTGGTTGATATTCGTTAGCCATAACCAGTATCTCCGTTGATCCGATTGATTCCATAAATATATGGGCAGTTTGCTACCATTTCCTGATCCGGTAGTTTTGATTGTCTACGGGTATTTATAAAACTTGTGCTAGTGATTGGCAAGCACTTCAGGATACTCTGTTTGTCAAGTTTGCAGTGGTAAAAATTCCCCCGCCCCAAGACCTTGTCCCGCTGTGGTTTTGTTGTTTATACCCGCTCCATTTATGTTCTATGTCGGACTGAATCTTGGGCTGTTTTTTTGATAAATCACTTGAAAAGCTGTTGTTAGAATCTGCAACGTGTGCTGTCGGCGCGTGTTAAGGGCTTGTGTCTTGTTTTTCTGCCGTATGAATAAATAGATAATAAATTCAGTTAATTGCTTTTGGGTGCCTGGCGTTGGCTATTAAGGCGCTGGGTTAATGCAGCATCTTTGCCGGTAGTCTTTTGCTGTGCCGGGTGCTGAAAGTTCGGCCCTGTTAGGGTAAAGTGCGCGTTCCGTTTTTTAGGTATCCCTTTGAAATTTATTAGTGAGGACAACAACATGGCCGATTACAAGATAGCCCCTTCCATTCTTTCCGCGGATTTTGCCCGTCTGGGAGACGAGGTTACACATGTACTGGAGTCGGGCGCAGATATCGTGCATTTCGATGTCATGGATAATCATTATGTTCCCAACCTGACCATTGGTCCGCTGGTATGTGAAGCATTACGCAATCACGGTGTCAGCGCAGATATTGATGTTCATTTGATGGTCAAGCCGGTTGACCGGATTATTCCGGACTTTGCCAAGGCCGGTGCCACCTATATTACTTTCCATCCTGAAGCCAGCGAACATATTGACCGTTCCCTGTCACTGGTGCATGACCAGGGTTGCAAGTCCGGTCTGGTATTTAACCCGGCAACGCCACTGGACTACCTGAAGCATGTTATCGACAAGGTTGACATGATTTTACTGATGTCGGTTAACCCGGGCTTTGGCGGACAGAGTTTTATTCCCGAAACGCTGGTCAAGTTGCGCGAGGCACGCAAGATCATCGACGCCAGCGGTCGTGATATCCGCCTGGAAGTTGATGGCGGTGTGAAAGTGGATAACATTGGTGAGATAGCCGCTGCCGGTGCCGATACCTTTGTTGCCGGTTCAGCTATTTTTGGTGCGGATGATTACAGGGCAACCATTGACGCCATGCGCGCCGAGATTGCCAAAGCTGTCTCCTGAAGGAGAAGTCATGCGTAAACCGGAAATGATCCTGATTGATGTAGATGGCACGCTGGTCGACAGCGTGCCGGATCTTGCTTTTTGCGTTGATACCATGATGACGGAACTGGGTCGTGCGCCGCACGGTGAGGCACTGGTGCGTGAGTGGGTGGGTAATGGCGTTGAACGCCTGGTGCGCAGAGCGCTGCTCGGCCAACTGAATGGCGAGCCCGAGGAGGCTGATTTTGAGCGTGCCTATCCACTGTTCCTGGACCTGTATGCCGACAACACCTCGAAGCGTTCCTGCCTGTATCCCGGTGTCCGTGAAGGGCTTGATCAGCTCAAGTCAGACGCATATCGCATTGGCTGTGTCACCAACAAGGCTGCGCAGTTTACCGAACCGCTGTTGAAGGATCTGGGTGTCTATGACGATTTTTCAATCGTCATCAGTGGTGATACATTAAGTAAAAAGAAGCCGGATCCCGCTCCCTTGCTGCACGCGGCAGAGTTTTTTGGTTGTGATCCCGCCAATGCGCTGATGATCGGTGATTCGGTCAGTGATGTAGCCGCAGCACGTGCCGCAGGCTTTCAGATTGTGTGTATGAGTTATGGTTATAACCATGGCGTGGATATTCGTGAGGCGGCACCTGACGCGGTTGTTGATTCCTTTGTCGAGGTGCCCCCGTTACTTGTCAAGGCCGCTTGAAGAGACACATGCAATTGATCGAATTCACTGCAGAGATAACCCTGACACAGTGCCATGTCAGCAGTCGATGGCGGCAGGCTCGCTGCTGTCCTGACGGCTGTTTTGTGCAACCCGGTTTTCTCAAAAGTGAATGTAATGACACCTGAAAAATTTCAACAGCTGGCAAGTCAGGGATTCAATCGCATCCCTGTTACTCGCGAGGTGTTTGCCGACCTTGATACCCCCCTCAGTACCTTCATCAAGCTGGCTGACGGACCCTATTCCTATTTGTTTGAATCTGTTCACGGCGGTGAGAAGTGGGGCCGTTATTCCATTATCGGCCTGCCCTGTTCGACGGTGCTGCGTGTGCATGGGCGTGATATCAGTCTGTTGCAAGACGGCAAGGTGATAGAAACTGCAGTGGCCGACGATCCGCTGGCCTGGATAGAAAGCTTTCAGGCACGTTATCGTGCACCGGAATTGCCGGATTTACCAAGGTTCAATGGCGGGCTGGTCGGTTACTTTGGTTACGACACAGTGCGCTATATCGAGCCTCGCCTGGCGGTATTCGACAAACCGGACCTGATTGGCTGCCCGGACATCCTGCTGATGGTGTCTGACGAACTGGTGGTATTCGATAACCTCTCCGG
>CAJQPV010000276.1 GCA_905480305.1 uncultured Gammaproteobacteria bacterium
CCAGTTCATTTCTAAAGGGGCCTTGCCAGGTATTGCAACGAACATAGGAATATTCCCAGTCGCTAGTAGGCATCGGGGGAACAATCTGGGATGCACTTGCCGGGACAGGGCCAAGAATCATCACCAGTGCGAATAAAATTAGCCCTGGGAAAAACGAAATGACTGACAAAGAACTACCAGAAACATATTCGGTCATACGATTGAATGCGCATGGCCTGACTACAACAGTTGCTTGATCTCGAAGAATGACATCCATGTCCTGCTCCCCTGGTTCGTTGCGCTATTAAGAATTCGTTGTTGGCACGACTCTAGCGGCGTTTGTTATTTTTGCAATCAGTCAAATTCAAAACCGCATCCGTGTTTATGGTATTTTTCTGCGACTATTTATACATTCAATCGTGACTAATTAATTTAAATCAATCACCTGTGTTTTTTTGTTTTATATGCAGAACTCATAGTGTAAGCCCTCGCCTGCACACATTTAAGAACCGCCCTACAGAGCATTAATCCTGGCGCAAAAAAAAAGGGGCCTTGCGGCCCCTCTTGAAACAGGTTGTGTGCTGTTATCAGATCAATCCAGCACCAGCTGACCATTCTCAACCGGAATTCGACTGCCCGGTTTGTCATCCATGCGTACCTTGCCTTCCTGGTCACCGATCATGTAAGTCACGTTGTAACCCACTACGTTCTGATGTGAGTCGGTCACCGTATTACAACGACGCTCGGTGGTGGTGTAGGTGTCTTTGTCCTGCATGTTGCCCTGCACCTTGTTACCGGCATAACCGCCTGCGGCGGCACCCGCCACCGTAGCGAGTGTCTTGCCTTTACCACCGCCAATCTGGTTGCCGAGCAACCCGCCAACAACCGCGCCTGTCGCAGTACCTGCTATCTTGTGCTCATCCTTCACCGGCGCCTTCCTGGTGACAGCAACATCATTGCATTCTTCACGGGGCGTATTCACCGTCTCCTTGATCTCTTCGACATTGATTACCTGGGCATACTCGGCTGCCTTCTCACCGAAGAGTGTGTAGTTGGCAATAGCGCCGCCTGCCGTGACTACCACCGCACCTATCACCAGACCCTTGATCATTGAACTGTCCATACTCGCCTCCTCTTGTGAAAAATCCCTGTTTGAAACATGGAAATAATGTAGCGAACTACTCGCATCCGCCCTTTTCCAGATAACCAAAATTATAGCAGATGATATAGCCGGCACATGCCGCGAACCCGGACAGAATTCACATTCCAGGAATAAGAAATAGCGCAACAAAAAAAGGGCCTTGCGGCCCCTTTTTAAACTTCCTGTTATTTATGCTCAGGCTTCGGCTTCAATAACCGCCTTCATGCTGAGACGAATACGTCCCTGCTTGTCGACTTCCAGTACCTTGACCCTCACAACATCGCCTTCAGTCAGTTTGTCACTGACATTCTGTACGCGTTCCTCACAAATCTGCGAGATATGCACCAGACCGTCCTTACCCGGCAGGATGGTAACAAAGGCACCAAAATCCATCAGCTTGGCAACCTTGCCATCGTAAATCGACCCGACTTCAACGTCAGCGGTAATCTGTTCAACACGACGGCGTGCCTCGTTACCGGCATCCAGGTCAACAGAGGCAATCTTTACGTTGCCACTATCATCAATGTCAATCTTGACGCCGGTCTCTTCCTGAATAGAGCGAATGGTTGCGCCGCCCTTGCCGATGACGTCACGAATCTTGTCCGGGTTGATCTTCAGGGTGATGTAACGCGGTGCGTACTCGGAAACATCTTCACGCGGTGTTTCAATGGCCTTGGTCATTTCTCCAAGGATATGCATGCGTCCGTCATTGGCCTGCGCCAGTGCCTTCTCCATAATTTCCCGGGTGATACCCTGGATCTTGATATCCATCTGCAAAGCGGTCACACCTTTGCTGGTACCCGCTACCTTGAAGTCCATATCGCCGAGGTGATCCTCGTCACCGAGAATATCCGTCAGCACGGCGTAACCGGCATCTTCCTTGATCAACCCCATCGCAACACCGGCAACGGCACCGCTGATCGGTACACCGGCATCCATCATCGCCAGACTGCTGCCGCAGACACTGGCCATGGAACTGGAACCGTTCGACTCGGTAATTTCGGAAACGATTCGGATGGTATAGGGAAAACCCTCGCTGTCAGGCATAACAGCACTGACACCACGCTTGGCCAGTTTGCCGTGACCGACTTCGCGACGCTTGGTGCCACCGACGCGGCCGGTTTCACCAACACAGTAAGGGGGAAAGTTGTAATGCAGCATAAACTGCTCTTTGTACGAACCGGACAGCGAATCGATCAACTGTGCGTCACGTTCGGTACCCAGCGTAGTCACAACCAGTGCCTGTGTCTCACCGCGGGTAAACAATGCAGAACCGTGCGCGCGTGGCAGCACACCGGTACGAATGGTAATCGGCCGAACGGTTGAAGTATCACGTCCGTCAATGCGCGGCTCACCGGAAATAATGCGTTCGCGTACAGTCTTCTTCTCAAGCTTGCCAACAGCGCCCTTGACTGCGTCAACAGTGAAGCCGTCCTTGCCTTCATCATCAGCCACCTTGTCAACGATTTCCTGGCGCACCTTGCTCAACAAGGTATAGCGATCCTGCTTGTCGGCAATCTTGTAAGCAGCTGCCACGGCCTCCTTGCCTTCCTTCTCAACGGCATCCAGCAGCGCAGTATTTTCTTCCGGGGCAGTCCATTCCATCGCCGGCGTGTTCACTTCTGCGGCCAGCTCGCGAATAGCATTGATAACAACCTGCTGCTGTTCGTGTCCATACACCACCGAACCCAGCATAACTTCTTCCGACAGTTCCTTTGCCTCGGACTCAACCATCAGCACAGCACTGTCCGTACCGGCAACCACCAGGTCCAGCTGTGACTCTTCCATCTGGTCGGTGGTCGGGTTTACGACATAGTTACCATCAATATAACCAACACGGGCTGCACCTACCGGGCCGCTGAACGGCAAGCCGGAGATAGACATCGCGGCGGAGGCGCCAATCAGCGCAGGAATATCCGGATTGATTTGCGGGTCGAAGGAAATAACCGTGAGTATCACCTGTACTTCGTGAGTAAAACCTTTCGGGAACAGCGGACGTAACGGACGATCAATAAGGCGGCAGAGTAAAGTCTCTGCTTCACTCGGGCGACCTTCGCGACGGAAGAAGTTACCCGGAATCTGACCGGCTGCGTAACTCTTTTCCTGGTAATCAACAGTCATCGGAAAGAAGTCACGTCCTTCCATGGGCTTCTTGTCACCGACGACGGTAGCAAGCACTTGCGTCTCACCCATGCTGACGATTACCGCACTGCACTGGCGGGCAATTTCCCCGGTCTCTAGCGTGACCGTCTGGTCACCATACTGAAAGGTTTTTTTAATAGCAGTCACAGGTGTATTCCCCAGTCTGAATAAGGTGGTTGATTAACAGCGAATGAAATAACGCGGGTGTTAGCGGCGCAGGCCAAGCGTAGCAATGAGATCCTGATAACGCTTGCTGTCCTTGCCTTTCAGGTAGTCCAGCAGCTTGCGACGTTTGTTGACCATCCGCAGGAGACCCTGACGTGAATGATGATCAGCCTTGTGTTCGGCAAAATGATCCGTTAATTCTGTAATGTTGGCTGTCAACAAGGCAACCTGTACTTCAGGGGAACCGGTATCAGCATCACCACGTTTGTGAGCACCAACGATCTGCCCTTTTTGTTCGGCACTTAAAGCCATCTAAAACTCCTGAAAATTTACTTAAATCTCTATCAAAATCAAATGAGCGGGGTATTCTAACTCCCGTGCCCACCCGCTACAAGCTTCCCGTGGTGGTATCAGGAGGCAATCATCAGCCGCCGTGGCGCCACACGCCCGTCATCCAGTATTTCACCCATGCCCAGAAACAGGTTATCGCCCTCATACAGGCGTACCCAGCCAGTTGTCGGGGCCTTCGGAACCAGCACCGGCTGACCCTGGCGCAGGTAGAAGGCGGCGTCGCCCGTCAGCCGCACATCCGGCCACTGTGACAAGCCACTTTCCATTGGTAACAACAACTTATCCAGCGCATAGTGGCCCTCTGCGGCGACCGCTTCCAGGCCTTCCATATCGATCATATTGGTGTCGTCAAAGGGGCCCACTCCATTGCGGCGCAGGCCAATGACATGCGCTCCGCAGCCCAGCAGTTCACCAATATCCTCGACCAGGGTGCGCACATAGGTGCCTTTTGTGCAATGCACCCGCAGCTGCGCCACAGGCGACTTGAAGCTCACCAGTTCCAGCTCAAAAATGCTGACCTGCCGCGCCTCGCGCTCCACCTCGACACCCTGACGGGCCAGCTTGTAGAGCCGCTCACCCTTGTGCTTGAGGGCCGAATACATGGGAGGAATTTGTTCAATATCGCCGCGAAAGCTCTCGAGCGCCTTGAGTAAGCGCTCCTCGTTCAGACCATCCAGTGGACGCTGATTGATAACTTCGCCTTCTGCATCACCGGTGGAGGTCTGTTCACCAAATTTACAGGTCACCTGGTAATGCTTGTCGGCATCCAGCAGAAAACCCGACACCTTGGTTGCCTCGCCAAAACACAGCGGCAACAAACCGGTCGCCAGCGGATCCAGGCTGCCGGTATGTCCCGCCTTGCGGGCTGCATACATCTTTTTAACCGCCTGCAACGCTGCATTGGAGGTCAGCCCGGCAGGCTTGTCCAGCAACAAAATACCGTTCACACGGCGCAGATTCTGATGACCGTTACTACGACGTCGACCCATAATCGCCTGACAACCTCATTTCAAATACGGTGCATTCATAACCGGAAATAACCAAACTACTCTTCACTGCCGCTGTTGCCCTGATCGCTGGCAATCGCCGCGTTGATCAATGCGCCCATACGCGCACCCTCTTCCAGGGAACGATCAAGGTAAAAGCGCAGCTCGGGAATTATCCTGATATGCATAATCTTGCCCAGCTTGTGACGCAGAAACCCGGCGGCATTACCCAACACCCTGACTGATGCATCGGTCTGTTCTGCGCTTCCCAGAACAGAGACATACACTTTCGCATGGGACAGATCGCGGGAAACAATCACGGCGGTAACACTCACCATCCCCACGCGCGGGTCCTTGATTTCATTTCGAATCAAGTCAGCCAGCTCACGCTGAATCTGTTCGCCAACACGGCGGGTTCGGGGAAACTCTTTTGGCATCGCTCAAGTGCACACTGACCGGGACCGGCTTATCGAATACACGACAAACAGGTAAAAACCCTATAGCGAGCGCGCCACCTCAAAACGTTCGAACACTTCAATCTGGTCACCAGCCACAACGCTGTAGTTCTTCACGCCGATACCGCATTCAGTACCCGCCTTGACCTCGTTGACGTCATCCTTGAAACGACGCAGGGATTCCAGCTCGCCTTCAAAGACCACGACATTTTCGCGCAGCACACGAATCGGGCTGTTACGGCGCACGGTGCCCTCGGTAACGATGCTACCGGCAATATCACCCAGCTTGCGTGAGCGGAATACTTCCTTCACCTCGGCCAGACCGATAATCTGTTCGCGGGTCTCCGGCGCCATCAAACCGCTGGCGGCCGCCTTGACATCATCGATAGCGTTATAGATCACGCTGTAGTACTTCAGCTCAATGCCGTTTTCCTCGATCATGCGCCTGGAAGAACCATCGGCACGTACATTGAAGCCGATAATAATCGCATTGGAGGCAGCCGCCAGATTGACATCCGACTCATTGATGCCACCGACACCGCTGGAAATCACCTTCACCTTCACATCGGATTCATCAGCTGTGAGACTGGTGAGCGCTTCCCGCAACGCCTCGGCACTGCCCTGTACATCTGCCTTGAGCACGATATTAACCGCAGGAACCTGTCCGTCACGCACCGAAGAAAATACATCTTCAAGTCGCGCCTGTTGCTGTACAGCAAGGCGCTGGTCACGTGATTTCTCCTGTCGCAACTGCGCCAACTCACGCGCCTTGCGCTCGTCAGCAACGACAATCACTTCATCGCCCGCATTTGGAACGGCAGACAGACCCAGCACCTGCACCGGAATGGAAGGACCGGCTTCATTAACCTGCTTGCCGTTTTCGTCAAACATGGCACGCACCCGGCCATACTCGGAACCGGTCAGCAGCAGGTCGCCTTTTTTCAGTACGCCGTTTTGCACCAGGATGGTGGCAACCGCACCACGACCCTTGTCGAGGCTGGATTCAACCACCACACCGTTGGCCGGGCACTCAAGCACTGCAGTGAGTTCAAGAACTTCAGCCTGCAGCAACACGGCATCCAGCAGCTCATCCACACCTTCACCGGTCTTTGCAGAAACCGGCATAAACATGATGTCGCCACCCCAGTCCTCGGGAATAACTTCCAGCGCCGCCATTTCATTCTTGACGCGCTCCTGATCGGCTTCCGGCTTGTCTACCTTGTTGACCGCAATAATCAGCGGCACGCCGGCGGCCCTGGCATGCGTGACAGCTTCTTTCGTTTGCGGCTTGACGCCGTCATCAGCTGCCACCACCAGGATGACAATATCGGTGACCCCTGCGCCGCGTGCACGCATGGCGGTAAATGCAGCATGTCCCGGGGTATCCAGAAAACTGATCATGCCTTTTGATGTTTTCACGTGGTAGGCGCCAATATGCTGGGTAATACCACCTGCTTCTGCATCGGCAACCTTGGTGCGCCGGATATAATCCAGCAGCGAGGTCTTGCCGTGATCGACGTGTCCCATGATAGTTACAACCGGTGGACGCGGCAGTTGCTCACCCGACACTTCCTGAACCTGCTGCTTGAGTTCTTCCTCAAGGGCATTTCCCTGTGCCGGCACGGCAACGTGCCCCATCTCCTCGACCACCAGTGTTGCGGTATCCTGGTCAAGCGACTGGTTGATTGCAGCCATCACACCCATCTGCATCAGCACCTTGATGATTTCGGCTGCCTTGACAGACATCTTGCGTGCCAGTTCGGAAACCAGAATGCTCTCTGGAATGGCAACTTCCTGCACAACCACGGCGGTCGGCCGTTCAAAACCATGTTCGCCCGTTGATTCAATGGTGATACGACGCGAGGGCCTCGCTTTCTTCTTGCGACGACCACCCTTGCCGGCGGTTACATGTAACTGCTTGCGACCGTACTTGGTGTCCTTGCTGCCGGCATCCTTGCGTGTCTTGCGATCTGTATCTGCTTTTTTGCTGCGGGTATCTTCCTGCTTGGCCGCACTGACACGCGCCTCTTCAGTCGCCTGCGCCTGCTGGCGTTTCTCCTCAGCGGCTTTTTCTCTTGCTTCGCGCTCGGCCTGCAGGCGTTGTTCTTCGGCGGCTTTCTCTTCGGCAACTTTTTGCCTGGCTTCTTCACGTTTCTTGTTGGCAGCCTCATCAATTGCGTCTGCTTCTGCCTTGATGCGCGCCTGTTCCGCTGCTTCCTCATCAAGCCGTTGCTGTTCCTCAGCCATCAGGTCGGCACGTTTCACATAGGTGCGTTTCTTGCGGACCTCAACGGTAACGGTCTTCGATTCAGGGCGAACACGGTCGGCGCCACGACCTGCCGGTCCACGCCCTGCCGGTACCTTTGCGCGCAGTTCAGTCTGGGTTTTTCTCTTCAGGGTTATCTTGTTATTACCGCCCGCAGACAGCGGTCCACGCTTGCCATGACTCTGCCGCAGAAAATCCAGCAACTGGGTTTTCTCGGTATCGGAAATGGTTGCATTTTCATCGCTGACCGTGAGTCCCGCCTCACCCAACTGCACCAGCAGTCTGTCGGTGGGCACGCCCACGACTTCAGCAAATTGTTTAACCGTTACATCTGACATTAGCTGTCTCACTCCTCTACCAGCAATCAGTCGGCTGCTTCTTCAGCAAACCAGGGGGCCCGGGCCGTCATGATCAGGGCACCCGCCCGTTCCTTGTCCAGACCTTCAATATCCAGCAACTCGTCAACCGCCTGCTCTGCCAGATCTTCCATGGTAATCACACCACGACCAGCCAGTTCATAGGCCAGGTCCTTGTCCATACCGTCCATCTCCAGCAGATCAGCCGCCGGCTCTGCATCGCCGATGCTTTCCTCTTTCATAATGGCTTGCGTCAACAGTACATCGCGTGCACGGCCGCGCAGTTCTTCAACGATGTCCTCGTCAAATTCCTCGATGGCAAGTAGTTCGCTGTTCGGCACATAGACGATTTCCTCGATGGAGGAAAAACCTTCCTGCACCAGAATCACGGAAATTTCTTCATCCACATCGAGCTGTTCGGTAAACAGTCTCTTTAACTCGCTGGCCTCGGACTCGCTCTTTTCTTCCGCCTGTGATTCATCCATGACATTCAGCGTCCAGCCGGTTAGCTGACTCGCCAGGCGCACATTCTGCCCGCCTCGACCAATAGCCTGTGACAACTGATCCTCGGAGACAGCGACATCCATGGTATGGGTATCTTCCTCCACCACGATGGAAGCGACTTCGGCGGGCGACATGGCGTTGATTACAAACTGCGCCGGGTTGTCATCCCAGAGAATGATATCGACACGCTCACCGGACAGTTCGGTTGAAACCGTCTGCACACGCGATCCGCGCATACCAACACAGGCACCGACCGGATCGATACGGGGATCATTACTCTTCACTGCAATCTTGGCACGCAAGCCCGGGTCACGGGCAGCCGCAAGAATATCAATAAGGTCCTGACCAACTTCCGGGACTTCCAGCTTGAACAGTTCCAGCAGAAATTCAGGAGCAACACGACTGACAAACAACTGTGGCCCGCGCTGTTCGGCACTGACTTCGCGCAGATAACCACGCAAGCGGTCGCCGGGGCGCACTGCCTCCCGCGGAATCATCTCCTCACGCAGGATAATCGCCTCGGCATTGCCGCCCAGGTCAAGATAGACATTGCCACGCTCAACGCGCTTCACAATACCGGTTACCAGTTCACCAACACGGCCCTGATAGGCTTCAACGACCATGGCACGCTCAGCTTCACGTACTTTCTGCACAATAACCTGCTTGGCAGTTTGCGCACCGATGCGACCAAAATCGACTGAATCCATCGGTTCCTCAATATAATCACCATGCTCCAGCTCAGGATCCATCTCCTGCGCTGCCGCCAGTGTGAACTGACGTTCCGGCGCATCAAATACCAGCAGGTCCTCATCAGATTCATCTGCGTTTTCAGCCAGGGATTCATCCACCACCTGCCAGCGACGAAAGGTTTCGTACTCACCGGAATCGCGATCAATCGCAACGCGCGCGTCGATATCACCGCTAACATTCTTGCGAGTAGCGGTCGCCAGTGCGATTTCAATGGCCTCGAAAATTACTCCCTTATCGATGCCCTTTTCATTGGATACCGCGTCCACGACCATCAGTATCTCTTTACTGTCCATTCCTGAATCCTCCGACTGCTCTTCAGTATTCCGGCACCAGCCGTGCCTGTTCTATCTGGTCAAATGGCAGACTGATTTCCATATCATCCTGCTCGAATACTACGTTTTCGCCTTGCAAACCCAGCAGGCGGCCCTTGAACTTGCGTTGCCCCTCTATCGGGTAAGCGGTCCGCAGTTTAATCAACTGTCCGGCAAAACGCTCAAAGTCCTGCTTGCGAAACAGCATCCGGTCAAGCCCGGGTGACGATATCTCCAGCGTGTAGTGGCCGGGAATCGGGTCTTCAACATCCAGCACGCCGCTCACCTGGTAACTCACTTTCTGACAATCTTCCGCCGAAATACCTGCTTCACTATCAATATAAACACGTAACAGGCCGCCGCTCTTGCCACCGGTCTGGAACTCAACACCCACGAGTTCGTACCCCATTGAGGTAATACCCGGTTCCAGCATATCGCCCAGTTGTAACGGATCGTGCTTCATTCTGTACTCCGGAAACAAAAAATGGGCCAAAGGCCCACTCCATTCACTCCGAAATTTATTCCTGAAATTCAATTAGTTATAGAATTCCACCCTGACGTTACTGCATCGAACTTCCTGTCCGGGAACAAAAAACCCCGCATTCGGGGCTCAGCCAGGCAATGTGGGCACTCCAGACACCCACATTTACCGGAGTGGCCGGTATTTTACACACATGTATAACTACGTCAATGCGCCGACTGAAACAGTGAAACGGCGACCGCACGGCCAGCCGGGTATTATTTTTCCGCTACTGCCTGCAGACCCACCTGATCGAGCAAGGATGCGCGGATATCGACCAATTCGGAATCCGCTGGCGCTGCTTCAATCATCGCAGATATAGTGTCCAGTGCGTCATACCAAAGGCCCTCATTGGCATAGACGGCAACCAGGTCTTTGCCATGGCTGCCTGCAATACGGCTGTTGGCTGCCTTGTCCGGCTCGATGCGCTCAACCACACCGCTGGCGATGACATCCGTTGAGCGGCTGTTTTCATCCATGATCAGCGCCACTGACCACTGATAAGGCACCCCCGGTTGCAGCGTGATATTGTGATCGGCCAGGTCCAGGTGCTGGACCCCGGAAACCTTGACCGCACCCGTCTCGACCTCCAGCAACGGGTCAATCGCCGCATCATCAATGATGGCAAATTCTATGTGTGCAGCCACCGGAGAATGCGCATACCAGTACAGCCTTGGTTGTGCTTTCGTCGTCAGACCAACGTGATCAGGCGCCAGTACCTGCAATTCCGGCATATCCCCGCCGGTACCCCGGGTTCCCCCACCTACCCTCGCCTGGGGCGCGCCTCGCTGGGGAGGCTGATAGACGAAGGCCGACTTGCCGGCCTGCATGTCTGCACCGGCTGCTGGCACACACACCGAGGTAGCTGCCAGCAACACGGCCACCCTCATAAACAGCCCCGCCTTTACCACATATAGATAACCCGTCATGACCTTCTCCTGATTCGCATACACAAACACATTAATAATCACCTGAGTCATAAAAATAGCAGTTTTGGACAGCCCTTGCAGACAATCACAGGAAAATGACACACTTCCTGCTCGACTACCCTGCAAGCTGCAGGGTAGCTGGCCAATCAAGCTGCAGGGTAGCTGGCCAATATTGAATCATAATTACCGGGGATATTTACCATGCTGGAAGATGTCGCCATTTTTTCCGGGCTAAGCCAGGATGACCTGGAACTCCTCGAACACCACATGGTGACGCGGTCCTTCCAGAAAAACACCATCATCATCAATGAAGGCGATGAAGCCAGCTCATTCTTCATCATTATCAAAGGCGCTGTAAAGGTCTTCCTGAGCAACGAAGAAGGCAAGGAAATTATCATCAACGCGCAGGGTGCGGGTGACCATTTTGGCGAGCTGGCACTGCTTGACGACGCCCCGCGCTCAGCCTCTGTGATCACCACCGAAAAATCAACCATCGGTGTCATCGCCAAGGAAGATTTCCATAAGCTACTGGCGAAAAACACCGACCTCTCACTAAACCTCATCCGTGAATTGACGCGACGTGTGCGCTTACTGAGCGACAATGTAAGGTCCCTTGCACTGATGGATGTCTATGGCCGGGTTGCCAAAATTCTGCTGGACATGGCACAGGAAGAAGATGGAATAATGGTCATCAACAAGCGTCCGACACAACAGGATATTGCCAATCATATTGGCGCTTCGCGTGAAATGGTGGCGCGCATTCTGAAAGACCTGACAACCGGCAACTACATCACCATTGATGGCAGGCGGCTGATCATCAACGAAAAGTTGCCGGACGCCTACTAGGCAAAACCATCCCGGCAGCGGCCCGCTTGACGAGCAGGCCCTGTTTAACTCAGCAACCGTCATTTTCTATCCGCACCACACCCGAGGTATCCGTCATCATGAGCATGGTAGCGGGCTTGCTGCTGCAGTTGCGGATTTATCGGTTCAATCAACTGTTGCTGGTAGCCGTTTTTATCCATATCTGCCCTTACCAGCGTGCTTGAAAGTTGCAGCACCAACAGCAATACAGCCGGCGCTGACATCGCGGAAAACATTAACAACGATGTCAGTATTCGCTTCATCATGACAGATCCTCCCTTAAGTCTTTCTCCATGATTATTACCATAGGGGCAGGACTGCTGATTATCTGTGGAATATTCCGGCCGGATTTTGTCAAATAATCACATTACGAAACCGGGGCTGTGCGGAGGAACAGACAGGTGAAACCGGTCGACGACGGCTACTTGATGCTGTAGGGTGATATATAGCCGTGGGTAAGGGCGCGTTCGTTACGTGCCTTTGCTTGCTGCCAAGCAGCTTGCTTCTTGCCCTGGCTCCTTTTGCTGGCCTTGCTTGTTGATGACTTGCTGATACCCCTGCGGGCGCGAATGTAATCCGCGTAGATATGCACGATGCGCCTTACATACTGGCGGGTTTCCTTGTAGGGCGGAATTCCCTTATATTTTTTCACTGCATGCTCACCGGCATTGTAGCCGGCAAGTACCAGTTTAATATTGCCGCGAAAGTGGTCGTCCAGCCAATTCAGGTAGGCCATGCCGCCTTGCAGGTTCTGCAACGGATTACGGATATCAGTGACACCGAAGCGTTTCGCAGTGGCCGGCATCAATTGCATCAGTCCACGCGCATTTTTCGGCGATTTTGCACGCGCATCAAAATTGGACTCGACCTGGATCAGCGATAGCACCAGCTCCGGGTTCAAGTCATAGTAAGGCGCCATCAGGTGTACCCAGGTCGTGATCGTTTCACGATCCGGCGTGGATGCCA
Organism: uncultured Gammaproteobacteria bacterium; assembly: GCA_905480305.1. Lineage (GTDB taxonomy): Bacteria > Pseudomonadota > Gammaproteobacteria > UBA9214 > UBA9214 > UBA9214. The sequence continues at coordinate 12,686 of CAJQPV010000276.1, forward strand.
CCAGTGGACAGGCCGGATCACCGGCATCTGATATTCCGTCAAGATGTTGCTGAAGCATCAGGCTGGCACTGACATCGCCGCGCTTTTCCGCATGACTGAACCAGCCAGCAGCGAGCGCATCATCGGGCGCCCGTCCCCAGCCATTCAGATACATTGCACCCAGGTGATAGGCCGCCTCGCCATCACCCTGTAATGCCGCCAGGCAGTACAACTCATAGGCACGCCCGTAGTCCTGCGAAACACCCTCGCCGTTCTTGTAGCGAATCGCCTCTTCGCGCAGGTCAGCCGGCGGTGGCACCAGCGCACTCGCAGGTACTGCAATCAGCAGCAACAGCCATGCCAGTCCCGCCAAAAATCGCCTGAAGGTCATAAAAACAAACCCCATCATCAAACCTGTTCGTTATATATCTGCAAGAAACATTCCGAATAAAATATTTACTTATATATTACAGATAGATGCGTATATTCAAGAAATAAACAGCCAACGCCAATGTAAATATAGCTGACACCTTCAGCCGACCCTGCCCCGCGTCAGAACAGCAAATTCGCTATCAACTCAGGCGCGGGCGCAGCAAACAAGTGACACAGACACTGTATTGAAGACTTTACAGCTCAGAACGATGCCAGCAGAAATAACGCGTTTGTGATTTGAACGACGCCTGGAAAACAGTTTCAAGCGAGCTTTTTGGCGAACCGGCACGGTGGAACCGGCCGGGGATTTCCGTCAGAGCAGGTGACGAAAGAAAAAATGGTAGCGGGGGTAGGATTTGAACCTACGACCTTCGGGTTATGAGCCCGACGAGCTGCCAGACTGCTCCACCCCGCATCAACGGCCGAGGAGTGTATCGAGTGCGGTGCAGTAA
>CAJQPV010000277.1 GCA_905480305.1 uncultured Gammaproteobacteria bacterium
GCCAATCGCTATGGTTAAGCCATGCTAAATACTAAAATCATTGACGATCTGGCCCGCCAGATCAGCGATTCCATCCCCGCCGGGGTCAAGGGTATGCAGGAGGATGTACAGAAAAACATCCACACCCTGCTGCAGGGCACACTAGCAAAACTCGACCTGGTAACACGCGAGGAATTCGACGCCCAGTCACAGGTACTGGCACGCACCCGCGAAAAATTGCAGCAACTGGAGCAACTGGTTACCGAGCTGGAAGAGCAGAAATAATCGCAACATCGCGCTTGCGAAGCGCTCCTACAAGTACGCAATATCCCGCAGGAGCGGATCTCGTCCGAGGTATCTATAACCAGACCGCATCCCACAACGGGTAATCACCGATCCGTTTAACCAGTCCCGCTCGTAACGGGTTGGCCACGATATATCTGGCTACACGCGCTACATCTTCATCCCGGCGTAATGCATGATCATGAAAACCGCGCTGCCAGACCTGTCGCTGTCCTCTTAAATGCATTTCGTTTAGCCGTTTTGCAGAATAGCTTTTTACAGCGCCAACTACTGACGACAACACCCGATCATCGGTTAGAGAAAACAACCAGTGAAAATGATCCGGCATCACAACAAAAGCGAATGTATCCGTATCCCCGAATTCTGCGGACCGCTTCATTTCATACACTACGACACGGCCAGCATTTATGTCTCTGAATACCGGCTGTCTCAGGTGAGTCACTGCTGTAACCAGATAGACATGCCCTTTTAAAGAAGTCCGGCCTTTACGCAAGCTATGTCCATGATGTTTATTTAACATGGGAGATTAATATCAAAATCGCGCTTGCGAAGCGCTCCTACAAGCACGCAAAATCCTGTAGGAGCGCTTCGCAAGCGCGATTCAATCTGAAAGGCTCACGGCAACTGCCATAATTTTCCTACCTCTCTTGACATAAACCAGCAGCACACACTGGAGACATGTACGGCTATTCTGCATTCTCAACCCACAGAGAAACTCACATGTCACTCGCAATCGTCCACAGTCGCGCCTGTGTCGGTATGGACGCCCCGCCCGTCACAGTGGAGGTACACCTCTCCAACGGACTGCCGGCGCTCTCGATTGTCGGACTTCCAGAAACGGCGGTAAAAGAAAGCAAGGACCGGGTACGCAGCGCCATCATCAATTCACAGTTTGATTTCCCCGCACGCCGTATCACCATCAACCTGGCACCGGCCGATTTACCCAAGGAAGGGGGACGCTTTGATTTACCCATCGCACTTGGCATCCTTGCCGCATCCAGCCAGATACCCGCTATTGCATTGCAACATTATGAATTTGCCGGCGAGCTGGCCTTGTCCGGAGAACTGCGCAGCATACAGGGTGTACTACCAATGACACTGCAAACACGCAAGGCGCAACGAACCCTGATAATCCCGCACGGGAACCTTGCAGAAGCACAACTGGTACAAGACGCAGAGGTACTCGCCGGCAACCACCTGCTGATGATCACCGCTCACCTGAGCGGCGCGCAACGACTGGTACAGGAAACCCTGATGCAAGCGGTTGAACAGGCAACCACCGGACCCGACCTTGCCGATGTACGCGGACAACACTATGCCCGGCGGGCGCTGGAAATTGCGGCGGCCGGGGGGCACAACCTGCTTTTTTCCGGACCACCCGGCACGGGGAAATCCATGCTTGCAAGCCGGCTGCCGGGAATACTGCCGGAGATGAGCGATGCGGAGGCACTTGAGGCTGCGGCCATCGTCTCTGTCAGTGGCAAACCGGTAGACAGCTGTAACTGGAAGCGGCGTGCGTTTCGCGCACCACACCACACCGCATCTGCTGCCGCACTGGTAGGTGGTGGATCGAACCCTCGCCCCGGCGAAATCTCGCTGGCACACCAGGGGGTATTGTTTCTGGATGAGTTGCCGGAATTCGATCGCAGGGTACTGGAGGTGCTGCGCGAACCGCTGGAATCCGGTCGCATCATGATTTCACGGGCAGCACGGCATACCGAGTTTCCGGCACGTTTCCAGCTGGTCGCCGCCATGAATCCCTGTCCATGCGGTTACCTCGGCGACACATCCGGACGCTGCCACTGCAACCTTGACCAACTGCAACGTTACCGGCGCAAGATCTCGGGCCCTCTGCTCGACCGTATCGACATGCATGTCGATGTACCGCGCCTGTCATATACCGATCTCGAAGGAACCCCCGGCGAACCCAGCGCCGCAGTACGGGCACGCGTCTCAGCCGCAAGAAACCTGCAACTGCAACGCAACCATACCCTTAACAGCCAATTGGACAATCAACAACTGGGGGAATACTGCCGCCTTGAGAAACCGCAGCAATTACTGCTGCAACAGGCAATGGAGCATCTGCAACTCTCCGCCCGCGCCTATCATCGCATTATAAAACTTGCGCGTACCATCGCTGACCTCGACTGCGCCAGCCTGATAGAAACCCCGCATGTATCGGAAGCAATCAACTACCGCAAGCTGGACAGGCTGTTGGCCTGAGATCACATACCGTTCCTGAATACCTGCAGACCGGCAGCACCGCTGGCACGTACATCATTCAGGGCCAGTGCATATTGTTTCAGGACACCAAGCGCATAGAAAATACGCTCACGAAAATACTTGTCTGTATCCGCATTATTTTTTTCCGCATCATCGTTTAATACAGTTTCGACATGACGCACGATGACATGCTCCGGGATATAACACAGGCGGTTATTCTTGTAGCTGCTCATGCGCAACTCGGCAACCGGATAGGCGCCACCATCGGACGAAGACACGCTAACGATCAGCGCCGGCTTGTGCGCCAGCTCAGCCTTGCCCCACATCAGAAAGAAGTTCTTCAGACCGGCCGGTACCTGCCCATGCCATTCCGGGCAAACAATCACAAAGCCGTCACTGGAGGCCAGTTGCTCCGAAATCGGGCTAAGGCGCGCCATCCAGTCCGGATGCGACTCCCAGATAGTTTCGTCCCACAATGGCAACGGATTACCCGCCAGTAAATACAACCAGGTTTCATCACAGATCTTCTGCTGTTGCAGCGTCCGTTGTATGTACCGGGATACCTTCTCGCTCTGCGAGTCGATGCGATGGCTACCGCTGATGATGCTGATTTTCATAAAGACTTCCTGAAGTTTGAGTTATCCGGATGAGCCCAATCATACGGCAAGCAACTATCCGCTCTGCAACAGCTGACTAAACAGCCAACTGCCCTGCTGGCATGCCGCCCACCGTTCTCGATAAATATATGATACATATCAGTAATATATAAAATCACAGGTGCAGACAATTTGCCCTGATGTCCTCAAGATTTCGCCTGCAAAGCCGTCAAAGCAGTGACATATATAAAAAGTATGACAGCAGCCTGGCGGTCATACAGCAACCCGGGTTTATAACTTGCAACTGCAATCGAAAATACTGCTCCTGCTGATCCCACTGATCATTCTGCCCATACTGGTACTTGGCTGGTTCGCCTACAGCCTGCTGATGGAAGATGCCCGCAGCCGTACCCGACACCAGTCAGCGGCACTGCTTCAACAAATTGAGTTACAAACCCGGACACAGTTACGTACTGCCCGCGCCAATGCCAGCCTGTTTTCAAATACCGCATTAATTCAGCAATACATCGAAACACCGGCAACTTCGAAAAACCGGCAGTTACTGGAACAGCAAATCATGGAGCTGCTGTATAACTACCAGCTGGCATATCCTGAATATTACGAAATTCGCATAGTGGGCAGCGATGGCATTGAACAGGTCAGATCAGTACTGGGTAACACGGCTAACCATTCCATCAATGAATCATCAAGCAATTATTTTATTGAAGCAAGTAACAATCCGGACATTATCCATACCACATTCTTCTACAACCACGACAATAACAAAACAGCATTACTCGCCAGTAAGCCTTTATATCTTCCATCGAAAAATAGTGGTGTACAAAAAAGATTGTATGGCCATCTCATGTTAACGATTGGCCTGGATTTCCTGCAGCCTTATATCAACAACGACAATACAGACCACAAGGGCGAAATATTTTTCACGGACAATGAAGGCATCATTCTTTTCCATCATTCACCCGAACTCATTGGCAAACAGCTCTCTTCCAACCTGTTCAATAGCGCCGTTAACAAGACGGATGGAAGCAGTCAGTTCGCCGGACAATACCAGGGAACAGAAGCCAACTTTCAGGCAATAAATCTGCATGACAGGCTGCTTGCCTTCGACGTACACCAGAAAAACGAACTGCTGGCCAAAAGCAGCAGCCTTGGCTGGACAGTCACCCTGATCACCTTCACGGCCATGCTGCTGGCCACCACGCTGCTGTTCGGCATTCTGAGAAAGTTGTTGATACGACCCATTCAAAAACTCAGACTGGCTGCCAGTGAGATGGGCAAGGGCCAGGTGCTGGTTCCAATTGACATTGAATCCAATGACGAGATTGGTCAACTGGCCAGCACCTTCAGGGAGATGGGAAAGAACCTGAGCCACTACCATGAACAGGTTCACTATGTCGCTTATCATGACAGCCTCACCGGTTTGCCGAACCGGCTGATGTTCAGGAACTATCTGAACCGGGCTACCGCCGAGGCACGACGTGACATGCAGAATCTTGCCGTCCTGTTTCTGGACCTCGACAACTTCAAACGCATCAATGACACGCTCGGCCATCAGGCCGGCGATAAACTGCTGGAAGCATTCTCTGACCGGCTTTCAAAGCAACTGCGTGAAACCGACGTCGTTTCGCATTCTTCGCAAGATGAAGCATCCCGGGTCATAGCGCGGCTTGCCGGTGATGAGTTCATCATCCTGTTGCCCAGAATCAGCGGTTCTGGAGAACCGCAGAAAGTCGCCAAGCGCATTCTTTCCTCACTGTCAGAACCGTTTGTAATTTCGGTGCAGGAACTTTATGTCAGCGCCAGTATCGGCATCGCGATCTATCCCGAAGACGGCGAGACTTCCGGAGAACTGTTAAAGAATGCTGACATCGCCATGTACCACGCCAAAAAGCTGGGGCGCAACAACTACCAGTATTACTCCAGCAAGCTGAATGAGGAAGCCGCAGAAAAACTCAAAATTGAAGGCAAACTGCGCCACGCCCTTAACAATAACTCACTGGAATTGCATTTTCAGCCACAGGTTAATACGGCTACAGGGGACATTACAGGCGTCGAGGCACTGCTACGCTGGAACGATCCGGACCTTGGCAGCATTGGACCGGATGTGTTCATACCGATTGCCGAGGAATTCGGCCTGATCGTACAAATCAGTGACTGGATAATCGACGAAGCCTGCCGGACAGCACAAAAATGGGCAAAGCTGTTCAAGCAACCACTCACCATGTCCATCAATATTTCCGCAGTACACTTCAACGAAGACAGCCTGGTTGACACAATTGCGGCTGCCTTGAAGCATAGCGGACTTGACCCGAAATACCTGGAACTGGAATTGACAGAAACCAGTATTCTTCAGGATCTCAGCCAGGCCTCAGAAACACTGGATGCATTCAAGAGCATGGGACTGAAGCTTGCACTGGATGATTTCGGTACCGGTTACTCCTCACTCAGCTACCTGATGAAACTCCCGTTTGACAAACTCAAGATTGACCAGAGCTTTATCCGCAATCTGAAGACAGAGACCAAGGGTGCTGCCATCGTCTCAGCCATTATCAGCATGTCCCACAGTCTTGGCATGTCAGTCATCGCTGAAGGCGTAGAGGATGCAGAACACATGCGCATTTTATTGCCCATGCACTGCGACCAGGTGCAAGGCTACTATATTTCCCGGCCGTTACCGGCAAACAAGTTCGAACAGTTCTATATGCACAGTGTAAAGCGCCGCGCTGGTTAAATATCAAATCTCACTGCAGTCTTCATGCAAGCACCGTCCTGAGATATAACTGTCCATAATGCATTGCGCACACCACGCTGGTGCATGCTGTGCGCAAAACGAAAACGCCACAAGCAACCACCGGTAGCCAGCAATAGTAATCACCGCCAGGCTGCTAGCGATTACTTATCCATAGTACCTGGTAGGGTTCAAGTGTCACCCTGGTATCGAGATCCTGATAGGTCTCACCACTGATCAGGTCATGCCAGCAATCGGTACCAATCAGATTGACGTCAGAAAGCGCAAGCGTTTGTAATTGTGTGCTGACATTGGCGATGCAAAAAATACTCTGACTGCGGTCCATGCTCTGCCGCCAGAAACCAAAAAGAGCATGGCCCAACTGTAAAGTAAACTGCGTCGCATTGGGGTGAAAGGCCGCTTGTTGACGACGGATTCTGATCAGCTGTTTGAGTCGTTCAAATACCTGGTGGTGGTGTGTAGCGGGGTCAGCCAGCAATTCCTCCAGCTCCGGGCAGTCCCATTGGTGCCGATTGATCGCCCTATTCTGGTTGCTGTGCTTTACCCGGTCATAATCATTTCCGGTTGCGAACAGACTATGAATATAAAAAGCGGGAATACCCTCAAGTGCCAGCATAATCGCATGCGCACAGATGAAACGTTGCTTGCCAAAACTGTCCACGCCCTTTGTTGTACCCTGCAGGGCGTCATAGAGAGATATATTTACCTCATAGGCCCTGTTTTTACCCCCTTCTGCAGCGCGCCAGGAGACACGACCGCCAAAGTTTTGCATGGCATTGATAAAATCATCGAGCTCCTGCTCGCTAAGCAGTCCTTCTGCGGGCCGCAGGCCGATGCCATCATGAGAAGCAATAAAATTGAAGTAGCAGGTGCCATTTTGAGCAGGGGGCATACTCATCATCCACTGACTGAGATATTGACTGTCGCCGGTAAGCAGGGTGTTCACCAGCAGTGGTGGTAACGAAAAGTTATAGATCGCATGCGCTTCATTGGCATTACCGAAGTAGGTAAGATTCTCGCGGTTTGGAATGTTGGTTTCGGTGATGATCATAGCTTCAGGTTCGGCATGCTCGATCAGTGTTCTCAACAAGCGAATCAGTTCATGAGTTTCGCTCAGATTAATGCAGCTGGAACCAGACCTCTTCCACAAAAAGGCCACCGCATCAAGGCGAAAAATGCGAATACCGCTATCCAGGTAGCGGCGAATAATCCCGACGAATTCCTCCAGCACCCCTGTATTTTTAAAATCAAGATCAACCTGATCA
>CAJQPV010000278.1 GCA_905480305.1 uncultured Gammaproteobacteria bacterium
ATCGTTATGGTCGCACTGGTCAGCCTGGTGAATATGATGCTGGGTTTGTTGCCCGGTATTGCCGATGCGCCGCTGACGCTGCAACGCATGCTGGGCTGGTTGCTGGCACCGGTCGCCTGGTTGATGGGTATTCCCTGGGAGCAGGCAATCCGCGGTGGATCATTACTGGGCACCAAGGTGATTCTGAACGAACTGTTTGCCTACCTGGACCTCGCCGCCATGCCAGCCGGTCAGCTGGATATACGTAGCCAGTTAATTATGACCTATGCACTGTGTGGTTTCGCCAACTTCGGCAGTCTTGGCATCATGATCGGCGGACTTGCCACTATGGTGCCGGAACGGCGTGAAGAGATTATCCGGCTGGGTATGAAATCCATAGCAGCCGGTACACTGGCGACCTGCATGACCGGTGCCGTTGTGGGTGTGTTGTACTGAGGAGGTCTAAATATCTTTATTACGCACATAGGCCATTGCGGCCACAAACCAGACTGATGTGCAGAGCACCTCGACAAGTCCAAGGTGCCGGGTTAGCTCCGAACTGTAGGCTTCCATCACGCCATGTATGAAATACAGCAGTGCCAGAAAACAACTCCAGGCAAAGGTGTACTTGCGCCCGTGCAGCAAGCCACGCAGCGGGAACAGCAGCGGTAGCAGCGCAATCATCAGGACCAGCGCGGTGGGAAAATGTGTCGACGGTGCCAGCCAGCTATACCAGGCGGTTAGCAGCGTCAGGGTGCCGAAGTAACCGAACAGCGTCAGCGTGTACAGGAAGCGGGGGCCGGGCATGGGGTCAGGCGAGTCGGCTGGTGATGTCGGCGAGACGTTTTCCAAGTGCAGTGCACAGGTGTTTCTCTGCATCGCTCAATGGCTGTTTGCTGTCGCTGCCAGCGAGGTGGCTGGGGCCATAGGGGGTGCCGCCACTGCTGGTCGATAACAGTTCGCTTTCGGTGTAGGGCAGACCCATCAGCAGCATGCCGTGGTGAAGCAGTGGCAGCATCATGGTGAGCAGGGTGGTTTCCTGCCCGCCGTGCATGCTGGAGGTCGAGGTGAACACGGCCGCCGGTTTGCCGGCCAGTTCGCCACCCAGCCACAGACTGCTGCTGGTATCGATGAAATATTTGAGTGGCGCTGCCATGTTGCCAAAACGGGTCGGGCTGCCGAGTGCCAGCGCTGCGCATTCGCGCAGGTCATCCAGTGTTGCATAGGGCGGTCCTTCTGCCGGGATATCATCTGCTGTGGCTTCGCAAACAGTGGAGACCGGTGGCACGGTGCGAATTCGCGCCTGGCAGTCCGGGTGGGTTTCAATGCCGCGGGCAATGATCTGCGCCATTTCAGAGGTAGCGCCGTAGCGGCTGTAGTAGAGCACGAGTATTTCGTTCATGGTTTAGTGTTTCGCAATTGTGTTAGTGATGGCTTGCCTCTCTCCTTTATGCCCGGTGCTTGATCGGGTACTTCGGGAGAAAGGATTATTTTTTGCCCTGATTGGTTATTTTCGGGTATTCAAAGGATATCCAGTATTCTCTCCGGCGGCCTGCCTATTGCAGCTTTACCATTTTTCACAACCACCGGGCGTTCTATCACGCGCGGGTATGCAATCATGGCACTGATCAAGTCGGCCCGTGACAGTTCCGGGTTGTCCAGTCCGGCTTCGGTGTATTCCTTCTCATGTTTGCGCATCAGTTCGCGTGGTTGCAGGTTCAGCATGTCGAGGATGGATTCCAGTGTGGCAGCGTCCGGTGGGGTATTGAGGTATTCAATGATCTCGGCCTGTTGCCCCTGTTGCTCCAGCAGTTCCAGGCTCAGCCGGCACTTGCTGCAGTTCGGATTGAAATAGATGGTTAGCTTGTCTGCCATGGTGTATGTCTCAGTGTTTTTTAACAATGGGTATGTCGGCGATACGTGCTTTCCATTCGCGGGGACCGCTTTCATGAATGGAGTTGCCCTGTGTATCCACAGCGACGGTGACCGGCATGTCCTCAACTTCGAATTCGTAGACGGCTTCCATGCCCAGTTCCGGAAACGCAACCACGCGCGCCTTGCGGATTGCCTTTGAAACCAGGTAGGCGGCACCACCGATGGCGATCAGGTAAACGGCTTTGTGCCGGGTGATCGATTCAATGGCACCGGGGCCGCGTTCCGCCTTGCCGATCATGCCGAGCAGGCCGGTTTTTTCAAGCAGTTCATCGGTGAACTTGTCCATACGGGTAGCGGTGGTCGGGCCGGCCGGTCCGACCACTTCGTCACCCACCGGGTCGACCGGACCGACGTAGTAAATAAAACGCCCCCTGAAATCCAGCCCCTTGGGTAACGGTTCGCCGCGTTCGAGGCAGTCGATGATGCGTTTGTGTGCGGCGTCGCGGCCGGTGAGGATTTTGCCGCTGAGTAGCAGGGTGTCGCCGGGTTTCCAGTCCAGTTCGATGGCCGGATCAATCTCATCGAGTTGTATCCGGCGGGTGTTGCTACTGGCTTCACGAGTAATCTCCGGCCAGTCGTCCAGACGCGGTGGTACCAGTTCGACCGGGCCGCTGCCGTCGAGGGTGAAATGCACGTGCCGGGTCGCGGCGCAGTTGGGTATCAGGGCGACCGGCTTGGAGGCGGCGTGCGTGGGATAGTCCTTGATTTTGATATCCAGTACCGTCGTCAACCCGCCGAGACCCTGTGCGCCGATGCCGAGTGCGTTTACTTTCTCAAACAGTTCAAGACGCATCTCTTCGAGCTTGTTTTGCGGCTGGCGCGCCTGCAGTTCATGCATGTCGACAGGTTCAAGGATGGCCTCTTTTGCCAGCAACATGGCCTTTTCCGCGGTGCCACCGATGCCGATGCCGAGGATGCCGGGCGGACACCAGCCGGCGCCCATGGTCGGCACCTGTTGCAGTACCCATTCGATAATATCGTCGCTCGGGTTGAGGATGGCGAAGCGTGACTTGTTTTCAGAGCCGCCGCCCTTGGCAGCGACGATAATTTCAACCTTGTTACCGGCGACGATATCCTTGTGAATGACGGCCGGGGTGTTGTCGCCGGTGTTACGGCGTTCACCGGCCGGGTCACTTACCATGGAACCGCGCAGCGGGTTGTCGGCATCCAGGTAGGCGCGGCGCACGGCGGCATTCACCATGTCATCAATGCTGCTGTCGGTGTCCCAGTTAACATCCATGCCGACTTTAAGGAATACATTGACGATGCCGGTGTCCTGGCAGATCGGGCGATGGCCCTCGGCGCACATGCGGGAATTGATCAGTATTTGCGCCATGGCATCCCTGGCTGCCGGGGACTGCTCGCGCTGGTAGGCGGCATGCAGCGCCTGGATGAAATCCTGCGGGTGATAATAGGAAATATACTGCAGGGCGTCGCAGATACTGGTGATGAAATCGTCTTTGCTAATGGTGCTCATGCAGGGCCTTGTCCGGGAACCGTTTGTGCGGTTGTCAGTCCTAATTGTAGCTGTTCTGCTGTTGTGACGGCATACATCCACGATCCGACTGCATAAATTGTCGGGGAGAGTATAATCTCTCCGAACCTAAAGGAGATAATAATGCGTTCACTGATATTTATGCTGGCATTACTGACGGCATTGCCAGCGGCGGCCGAGAAGGTCGATTTCACCCTCAAGGATCTGGATGGCAAGCCGGTGTCATTGTCGGATTTCCGCGGCAAGTGGGTGATTGTCAATTACTGGGCAACCTGGTGTCCGCCTTGCCTGGAGGAAATTCCTGACCTGGTGGGACTCTATGAAGATAATCGTGACAGCGTCGTGGTGCTGGGTATTAGCTATGAAGAAGTCAACATGGAGTACCTGCAGGAGTTTGTTGAGAGTCACATGATGTCCTACCCGGTGATGCAGATGGATCCACAGCCTGTAACCGAGCTTGGCCCGGTGCTGGGCCTGCCTACTTCGTATATTATTTCTCCCGAGGGTGAGCGCCTGGCGCGCCAGGAGGGTCCGGTGACACGTGCGGCGCTCGAAGAATACATTGCGCGCAAACAGCAGCAAGGCATTGGCCTGACGGGTGCGTTGCAGAAACCGGATACTACCGCGCAGTAAAACCCGCGGCATGGCCTGTTCCCGCTTTTATGTCTCCGGTCGTGTGCAAGGTGTGTTCTTCAGGGTGTCGACACGTGAGCAGGCACAGGCGCTTGGGCTAACCGGTGAGGTCAGCAATTTACCGGATGGGCGGGTAGCCGTGACGGCGTGTGGTGCACCGGCAGCACTGGCGTCGCTGCAGCAGTGGTTGTGGCAGGGTCCGCCACAGGCGGTAGTCGATCATGTGGAGAGCGAGGACTGTTCACCTGGGCCTGACTTCAGTCACTTTGAGATAACCTGAACACTCTATTTCATCATGATTTTTTTGTAGGTCGGATTAGCGAAGCGTAATCCGACGGGTTCGGTGCATTGTCGGATTACGCTTCGCTAATCCGACCTACGGTATATTTAGAAAGGGGAGCTGGAATTGTTGCTGTTGTTCGAAATACCCAGCGTTAACCAATAACCACCAGGCCTGAAATTCATTACGTAGCTCTGCGTGCGTCGTAACCCGACATGTGTCATGTTTGCTGGTACGTTGTGCCTGTTACACGGCAAGCTTGACAGGCTGCGGATTGTCGGGTGTGAGGATGGTGTCGGTTGGCGGTTTGCTGTTGTCGGTCTCGGGGTAATCCAGAGTGAAATGCAGGCCGCGACTTTCCTTGCGATGTTGTGCGGAACGGATGATTAGTGCAGCCACCTCTGCGAGATTACGCAGTTCCAGTAAATCATTGGACACGGTGAAGTTGCTGTAATACTCCTGGATTTCCTGCTGCAGCAGGTCGACACGACGCCATGCGCGTTGCAGGCGCTTGTCTGTCCTGACGATGCCCACGTAGTTCCACATGCAGCGCCGCAGTTCATCCCAGTTATGACTGACAACTACTTCTTCATCCGAGTCACGCACCCGGGACTCATCCCAGGGTGGCAGCGCAACAGGGTCCGGTGTGTCGGCCAGCATTGCGGTTATGTGTTCGCTGGCAGCACGGGCAAATACCAGGCACTCCAGCAGCGAGTTGCTGGCCATGCGGTTGGCACCATGCATGCCGGTGCAGGCGACCTCGCCGATGGCATACAAGCCGGCGATATCGGTCTGACCATGCAGGTCCGTCATGACGCCGCCGCAAGTGTAATGCGCCGCCGGGACCACGGGTATCGGTTCCAGTGTCATGTCGTAACCGAGTTCGCGGCAACGCGTATAAACGGTCGGGAAGTGTTCCTTGATAAACGGCGCAGGTTTGTGGCTGATGTCCAGCAGCACGTATTCCTCGCCGAGGCGTTTCATTTCATGGTCGATGGCGCGTGCCACGATATCACGCGGAGCGAGATCGCCGCGATCATCA
>CAJQPV010000279.1 GCA_905480305.1 uncultured Gammaproteobacteria bacterium
CTTGCGCATATGCAGCGAGGAACCGCAACGCGGGCAATGCTGTTCTGCATGCGCACCGGCTTGTGCCGGGGTCAACAGACTGCAGCTGTGACAACTAAGCAAACCGGCATCCGCCGCTGTCATTAGCGTATCCGTCATCGCGAGTACTCCACGCGATCCCAGACAACTCGGGAATCCATATTCGCCGCGGCTGCTGCCAGCGTCACGATCAGCAAGGCAAACGACCACAGCGCTATTCCGGGAACAATCTGCGCCATACCAAGCAGCTTGACCAGCGCGACGATAATACCGATCAGAAAGACTTCCATCATACTCCAGGGCTGCAAACTACCCGCAAAGCGGAACATCGGCGCCATCAACCAGGGGACGCGGTTTAGCTTCAGCGGTAGATAGATATACAGCTGAATAAGCAATTGCGTTAGCGGTACCACGACTGTGGTCAACAGCACCAGCAAGGCAATTTCCCATTTGCCTTCATCGTAGAGCCCGATGACACCCGAGACTAGCGTGGTCTGGGTTTCCTGCCCCTGCATTTTGAAGGTCAGAAACGGGAATGAATTGGCCACGATAAACAGCATCAAACCGGCCAGTGTAAGGGCCAGGGTCCGGTCAATACTGTTCTCGACACTGCGGTGCAATATGGCATTGCAGCGCCGGCAACGGGAAACACAGCTCGCGCCTTTCCTTACAGGAATGCGGTGCAGCAGGTCGCACTCATGACAGGCAATCAGGTTACTGGTTTCGATCAAGCGTCACTCACCGTGGGGAAAATACAGTTCTGCCCGCACTTTACTACAGAGTGCTGCGTGAGCATATACCACTGGCAAGGTCATCAGGAAAAAACTGACGCCAATACGAACCCCGGGCGACCCGGGGGATGAGACCACGAGAGGTCGTATTGCGGATGCCATCGTGTACGGGAGATGGATGGCGCACCCCCACGGAGGCGACTTCCCCGCCGCACTCGGGGATGGGATACGTTTCCGGGCGGGCCGGCAAGGTCGTCGCAATATCATGAGTCAGGCCTGATACTGACAGAAAGACAGCTCAGCGCCGTAATCCGTACATGCCCTTTGCCTGGCCAGCAAGACCATCAGGCGCATAATATTGCACCTTGCCAGCTATACAGACAGTCCTGCGACGCTGGCACCAGAACGGCAGACTGTTATGATGAAGGTCACATAACCGATTATGAATAAATAAAACAGCCGCAGAAAATAACGCATGACAACACCCAGCGCAGGATACTCAACACTTGGCAGCGTTGCCGCACTAATCGCGCAAACACTGCATAGCTATGATTGTGACCCGGCCCCGCTGTTCAAGGCTGCCGGTATCAAACTCGAGCAAACCTCGGGTGACGGCATACGCTACCCCGTGGAGAGCATGCAACAACTGTGGCGAATGGCCGTCGAGGCAAGCGCTGACCCCTGCTTCGGTTTTGTCGCCGGAGAACAGTTACAACCCGCTGCCCTGCATGGACTGGGCTTTTCCTGGCTTGCCAGTGATACGCTCAGGGATGCGCTGCAGCGGTTGGTACGTTTTTCACGCCTGATATCAACTGCCGCCAATATAGAACTTGAAGACAGCGCAGACGCTACAAAGTTATTGCTTATGCCGCCAGCAGGAGTAAAGGATTTTGTCCACGCATCAATTGATGCCGGACTCACCGGCTTCCTGCACATGTGCCGAATTACGGCCGGTAATGAACTCAATCCGTCGCGTGTAACGCTCAATCGTAACAAACCGGAGTGCGCAAAAAAGATTGAGGCATTCTTCCGTTGTCCGGTGCAGTATGATGCCGATAATTATTCACTGTGCTTCAGTAAACAACTGCTTGATGCCCCGCTGGTCAATGCCAACCATGAACTGGCACGCATTAATGACCAGGCCGTAATCGACTACCTGGCACGCTTTGATCGTGACAGCATCACCATGCAGGTGCGTTCCAGTATTATCGAGCGCCTGCATGACGGCACGCCAAACCAGGAAACCATCGCCGATTCCCTGCATGTCAGCCTGCGCAGCCTGCAACGCATGCTGAACAAGGAAGAGACCAATTATAAAACCCTGCTGGAATCCACCCGTCAGGAACTGGCGCTGCATTACATCCGGGAAACGTATCGTTCACTTGGAGAAATCACCTACCTGCTGGGATTTTCCGAGCCCAGTAATTTTACCCGCGCCTTCAAGCGCTGGACTGGCAAAACACCGGCCGAATACCGTGAACACGGGTAACCGCAGCAGCACATATACCTGCCTGTCATTGCTGCTGTTCGCTGCACTCAACCTGCTGTCCGTCTGCAGTGCAGAGACAGACATACTGGAAGACGCAGCAGCTGCAGTGCTCGGGCCGCAACATCTGGCAATCATTATTAATGATGCCGATCCGCTGAGTCGAAGTATCGGTGAATACTATATTGCAAAGCGTGGCATACCTGTCGGCAATGTTATTCATGTCAATTTCAAACCGGGCAAAAATGTCATGCCAGCAAAAGTGTTTAAATCGCTCAAGGCAGATATAGACCAGAGGACACCCGCCTCGGTACAAGCCTATGTGCTCAGCTGGACCGCACCCTATCGAGTGGGCTGTATGTCAATCACTACTGCATTTGCAGCCGGCTACGATGAAGATTTCTGCGCAAAAGGTTGCAAGCCAACCAAAGCAAGCCCGCTATTCAACAGCAGCAGTTCGCAACCTTTTAGCGATTTTGGCTGGCGTCCTGCCATGATGCTGGCAGGGGAAAACCTCGCTGCAGTCGAAAAACTCATTGACAGGGGTATTGCCGCGGACGAATCACATCCGCCGGGTACAGCCTACCTGATGAGCACTTCCGACAAGGCCAGAAACACACGCGCACGCTTCTATCAGGGCATTCAAATGATGCAGTCTGATCGTTTCAGGGTAGAGGTTCTTGCTGGTAACAGTCTGAAACACCGCAGCGACGTGATGTTCTATTTTACCGGACTGGTTTCAGTTCCGGATATTGACACCAACCGTTACCTGCCCGGCGCAATTGCGGACCACCTGACGTCTGCGGGCGGGCAACTCACGGGCAGCAAGCAAATGAGCAGCCTGCGCTGGCTCGCGGCAGGGGCAACCGGCAGTTATGGCACCGTGGTGGAGCCGTGCGCATTTGTACAGAAGTTCCCGCGTCCGAACGTGGTGATCGACCGCTACCTGAACGGTGAAACCCTGCTGGAGGCCTATTGGAAAAGCGTTGAATGGCCCGGCCAGGGTGTATTTATCGGAGAACCGCTGGCCGCACCATTTCGAAAATAATTACATCACTTCCTTGCGCAGGTGCCATTCACCATACCTCTCCTCGATGGATGCGCGGTATTCCGGAAGCTTGCCGGACAACGCCTTTTCAATGGCGTCCTCTACCGCTCTCGCGGCCTCGACACGCTGCATAAACACATAGTCCGCACCGGCTTCATACAATTCCCGGCTATCGCGCAACTCTACGGCATTCGCTATAACAATCGCCTCCGGATTAATGTGGCGCACCGCCTTGACGATATTACAGTTGGTGGTTCCCTTCAGCACATCATCAGGAATCGTACAGACAACCACACGCGCCTTGTCAACACCTGAGTGATGCAGGGTCTCCGCATTACAAAGATCACCGTATTTGACGGTGACACCCAGCGCAGATATTTTCGCATGTAAATTGACATTAAAATCCACTACCAGTGTTTGCGACAACAGCTCAGGGTTATGCCTGCCTATCTCATGCAACAGGGATGAAGCAGTGCGATGAAAACCCAGCAAGGCCAGACTGTATGATTCGTGTTCGCCAGCTGACTTTTGCGGTGGTTCCCGGAATCCCAGCTTGCCGAGCAGACCTGACAGGTAGTCATGCACTGCATCTGCCTTGCGATACATAAACGGGGTAAACAGGGCCGTTATCACAAACGCAAATATAACCGTACTGGCAAGCTCCCCGGAAATATGACCCAGCTGCAGACCAAGAAAACAAATCACCAGACTGAATTCCGAGATCTGCGCCAGCCGCACCGAGGTTACCATTGAATTGCGGCGATCCAGACCGGAGAAATACAGCAATGGAAAAATAACCACATAGCGGGCCAGTACCGCGACAAGCGCCAGCACGGCCGCAAGAATAAGCACATTAACGCCATCCGGCACAGGAATCGTCATTCCCAGGCCGACGAAAAACAGGGTCACAAAGAAATCCTTTACGACACTGACCTTGCTGATAATTTCAGTACTGTAAGGCAAACTGGCAATGGTTGCTCCGGCAATCAGCGCACCCATCTCCACACCCACACTCATATGCAGATTGAAATTAAAAAGCCAGCTGCTCAACACATCAAGATAGACACCGAGTAATACGATCATGAAACACCAGGATATTGCCGCCGCGAATACCACCTCCGGCTTCTTCGCCACCCATTTGAAACCGACCGGTATAAGAAACCGGGCAATCAGGCTTGCCAGCGCTGCAAGTACACCGATACCCAGGAAAGACAGCAAAATCGGGCCAAATTCCGGCGCACTGAAATTTGGTTGTACCGCAATCACAGCAATCGCCCAGATATCCTGGAAAATCAGCAAGCCAAGCGCAATGCGCCCGGCTTCCGTATCAAGCTGAAAGGTTTCCTGAAACAGCTTCACCACCAGCAATGTCGATGAAGCTGCCACTACAAACCCTATATACAGAGGCGCATAGCTGTCAGACAGCAGCCCGCCGCCTATACCTGCGAATATCAACAGTTTTGTAACCACAAGGCCAAAGCCGACACACAGAGGGTATTGCAACAACCCGGAGATGATCAGGATACGCCCGCTGGCCAGCAATTTGCGTACATCTATTTCCAGTCCGATCAGATACAGCAGCAATATCAAACCCAGTTCGGAGATGGTCTCAATATTGCCGGGATCGGTAACAACAGCAGTACCAATTGGGCCAACCAGCACACCGGCAACCAGGTACGCGGCAATCTCCGGTATACGCAGTCGCACAAATACGATAGCCAGCAGACCGGCCACTACGATACATAATCCAATATCGTGCACCAGCGAAGATAACCCGCCGGCAGAGGCCCAAACGGCTGCAGGGAAAAGTGCCAGAAGGCAACCAGCACTCAAGCAACGCAGCGAGATTTTTCCAGTCATATATCCGCTTACAAGTCCTTCAGCTCGAAACAACAACGCCACATAGTGTGTGACATTACGGTAACATCAACCTATTTATCAAGCATAAAAACTATCCGACGCAACAAGTGAACCGGACAGATCGCAGCTTCGCACAATCCATACAGACCCCTGTCTCCCCCAGGCTAATATCCGCAGCAAACAAAATAATAGTAACAAGGGTTTGCAGACAACATCATGCAATACAATAAAAGCAGCTTGTTGCAACGGATTTTACATAGACAGGCTGGCATGCCAACCGTAGCTTCCCTGCCGGCATCACGACCTGGAACCGTTATTGTGGCGTACTTCTACCACAACTGCAGGCACAAGTCCGGCATGCATCCTGGTCGCCATCGGAGAACAACAATTAACAGCAATCGAGTTGTACTTAAGTGCAATATACGTACTGATATTTGTTCGCTAGAATTTTATTTGTGACATGGATTCCCTCCCGTTCCATGTCACTTCAGCGCCTCATGGATGAGGCGCTTTTTTATCTTGCCCATAAAAAACGGCGACACTCAGGTCGCCGTTCTTGAAGCAGCTGTTGTCACTGCCAGGTTTACCTCAATCAGATTACGATAGCAGGTTCCAGACTGCCCAACCCAGCGTCGCTACGACGAGGCAGATAAGCCAGAATGTACCAAGTATCATAATCCCGTGAGGATGCTGCATAATCGTCTCCAGTCCGTGTTTCCATGAATACCATTAATG
>CAJQPV010000280.1 GCA_905480305.1 uncultured Gammaproteobacteria bacterium
TCTGCAAATCATATAGAGGAAATATGTTATGAATTGGACAGTTTATTTATCCGGTGAAATACACAGCG
Source organism: uncultured Gammaproteobacteria bacterium (assembly GCA_905480305.1). Classification (GTDB taxonomy): domain Bacteria; phylum Pseudomonadota; class Gammaproteobacteria; order UBA9214; family UBA9214; genus UBA9214. Next base: position 69 of record CAJQPV010000280.1, read on the forward strand.
ACTGGCGCGAGAAGATCATGCAGGGCGCCAGGGAAAATTTGCTGCCGGTGGAATTTACCTCGGCAGTGACAGACCATGAGGCAAGTGATGCTGCAGGTGATGTGCTGGGTGTCGAGAGCGATAATTACTGGCGTGATCACAAGTCGTCAAAAGTGAACGCTATTCGTAGCAAAACATTGATCGAGCAATGTGATCTGGCTGTGGTGCGTTTTGGTGACAAGTACAAGCAATGGAATGCTGCTTTTGAGGCCGGGTTTTGTGCAGCGCTGGGCAAGCCTTATGTCACCTTGCATGATGAAGATATTATTCACCCGCTGAAAGAAGTGGACGCCGCTGCGATGGCCTGGGCCAAAACGCCGGATGAAGTTGTTGAAGTATTGAAATATGTGACAACAGCCAAAGCAGTTTAGATCTTCTGCAGCAGCGGACCTTGCCCGCTGCTACAGTCGGGATATTTAATCGGCTGGTCGTTAGAACAGGCTCTTTGCCAGGTTCAGCAGGTCGCCGGGATTGTCGAGCAGAGAGCCGCTTTTGCTTGAATTGTCTATTAATTGTGGCAGCGCTTCTTTCAGACCATTCAGGATTGAGTCTTCATCGCTGTTGAGTTCTGATGCCATGGCGGCGACCTTGTCTTTACCGACCACCTCGCGCACCTGGTCTGCAGAAATGCCGGCATTGTCGCCTTCGCCGAGCCAGGATGCGGCGATGGTGCCGAGATCCTTGCCTTGCATGGCGCCAATGAGGCTGCCGAGATCGAGTTTTCCGTTGCTGTCAGATAGCAGTCCGTTGAGTGCTTTCGTGATGGAGTCGGCATTGGCGCCGTTGCCCAGTTGGCTGGCGAGTAGTTGTGAGCCCATTTGCATAAGATCCATGGATTTTCTCCTGTTTTGCTGTGTTGGATAGTGATTGTTCCGGCTGCTGCGGGATGAGTGACAGAGTATAGTCAAAATGGTTCGTATTGGCGTGTTTGCAGGCGCGCCTCGTAAAAGATTACTTTTTCAGGTTTACCCTTGAGAGTGATTTATTCTGCTGTGTATTTTCCCTGTAAGTGCCGATTTATAGTATAAGGTCAGCGCTACGGACACCGCCGCGGGAGGCTTTATGAAACGGATAGCTATTTTCGCTGATGCTACCTGGAATTCGCCGCAGCAGGGCGCTGCTACCAACGTCTTGCAGATGGCGCGCGCGGTGCGGCCGGTGAGCGGCCCGGTCCACAAAATGCTGAAAGTGCGCTGGCTGGCAGATGCGCAGGGTTACCGGAACAAGAGCAAGGTGCCCGGACAATTACTGGATCCTGTCAATAATGGCTGGTCCAGGATTGGGGTGATACGCTAGGCACTGGCCATGCGTACGCTGTTCTCTGTCCGTGGCAAGTTCAAAAAAGTGCTTTGGGTTAAAATAATATTTATATACTGTCTGACACGGTGAGGTTTGTATGATGTATCGCTATTTGGCAATTGTCCTGATGTTTCTGGGTTCGCATGTGTTTGCAGAGCCGCTGAGTCTGAGTGTCAAACAGATCAAGAAGGATCTGGCCGCGGATGTGGTGGATATCAGGGTGCTTGAGCTGTATGAATCCAGCGCGGATAAAGCTGTCGAGGTGACCTATGCCGGCATACCGCTGGAGAAGCTGTTGCAGTACCTCTATCCAAAAAGGTGGGATGGCTTTGACGGTGAGATTTATTTTCATGCCCTTGATGGCTATCTAAGTATTCTGGACGCTGAAAAAGCACGGCAGGGCGAGGCCTATATGACCTTTGCCCGTGCCGATGGCAAACCCTTTACCATTGATAACAACAACCAGAATGAAAAAGATGTGTCCCTGGCGCCGTTCTACCTGGTCTGGGACAATCTGAATGATCCGCTGCTGCTCGGCTCAAATGCTTATGCCTGGCCATACCAGGTATACCAGACAGAGCTGGTGCCCGAGGCGATCGTGCAAAGCCTGTTGCCGCCGAATGCGTCGGCCACGGTAGAGGCGGGTTTTGACGCCTTCAGGAATAACTGCCTGGGTTGTCATAACATCAACGGCTTTGGCGGCAAAAAGTATGGCATGGATGTGCGGCAGGTGATCAAGGCGCTATCCAGGCAAGAGTTGTACGAGTGGATCGATAAACCGTCGGCGATTAACAAGTACACGTCAATGCCACCACTGGCACCGGTGATTACTGGCGAAAACCGCCAGCGCACCATTAACAGTATTATCGATTACCTGCAGGCGATCTGATTGCGATAGCCGGCTCACCCCGCAGCTGCAGCTGGCTGCGGGGTGTGTCTAGTCCAGGGTAATTGTTTTGTCAGTCTCGATCAGTTTCTTCTTGTAAATCAGGTTCAGCTGCCTTTCGTAGTAAACGTTGATGGTGTAGGTCTCTTCGTATTTTGTCACCGTAAAGGCATCAGCCAGCTCCTGCATCTGGTTCATGTCCAGCTGCTTGTTGATCGTGTTGCGGATTTCAGCGCTGCTGGCGAAGGTCTTCTTTTCATGGGCCTGTTCGATGCTGCTCATGACGGAGTCGACGGTGCCGGATTCAATAAACAGCGGTATGTACTGAAAACCGATATAGGCGCCAACACCGAGTATGGCGAGGATGATGATGACGCCGACGGCTGAAGCACCGCGTTGTTTGTTTTTACCGTTAGGCATGGTCATTGTGTCCTTGTATATGTGGTTGGGACGGTCAGGCTGCAGGTCGCATGGTACGCGGACCCGGCAGGTGCTTCAATATGCTTGGTAATACCAGCTGATGATTGCTTATAATCGACTCGAGTAACAACAATATGCAGGCACCGCCTGTGGCTGAAATTAATGGAGAAACGCTATGTTTGAGCCGATTGAGATTCCCTTTGGCTGCGTGATGATGTTCAACGTGGTGGACCTGAAGCAAGGTGTTAGCGTCGAAGATGTCGAGCTGGTGCTTGGCGAGATGTGTAATGTGGTTAAAAATACCTATGGTGATGAGGAGGGCGGCTTCATTGCCGGGCAGGTTTACAAGTATTCCGGTTTTGTTTCCGCAGAAGGAACGGTCGGCGATGCGCCGCAAGACAATGAGACTGTCGCCAAAATAAAACAGGGTGAACTGGCGATCGTGACTTTCTGGAAGTCTTTCGATCAGCATGAGAAATCTCATGCCGACAGGATATTTAATGAAAAATTCGCCAAGTTGGTGGAGTTTTGTGACGAGACTTATGAGCTCGGCTATCAAATGCTCTGGCAGGGCGTGCCGGAAGCCGACTAGCAGTTATTTTGCTATGTTTGATTACAGATCATTTATTTAAAAAAGGTAACAGCTATGTCAGAGCAGCAGGCAGTCTTTGAAAAGGCAATGGAACTAATCGATGCCGCAAACAGTGAAGATCCTAACAAGGTAACGGCAGACGGCAGGGAGTGGCCAAAAGAGTTGTTATATTCGATGCGCATGTCGGATATGTTGCAGCGTTTCGCGCCGCAGGCAGACCATGCGGTGCAACTGGCAATACGGGCGCAACATGTGCAGCGCTGGAAATCTCCGCGTGATGCCTACCCGATGGATCGTATTGGGTACCTGCAGTGGCGCAAGGACCTCTACAAGATCCAGGCGGAAACGGCTGCCGGGTTGATGCAGCAGGCGGGTTGTAGCGAGGAAGACATTGAGCGCGTCAGAAATGCCGTGTCAAAGAAGCAGATCAGGGAAAACCCGGATACGCAGATGCTGGAAGATGTGACTGACCTGGTGTTTATCGAACATTACATGCTGGCGTTTGCCAACAAGCACCCCGAGTACGATGAAGAGAAGTGGCTGGATATCGTGCGCAAGACCTGGAAGAAGATGTCAGAGAGCGCGCAGCAGTTTGCGCTGGCCGGCAATATCACGCTGCCGGAACCGCTGGTACCGTTGATCCTGAAAGCGGTTGGGTAGGTTGTTTCCGGTTGGGTTATCGCGGACGAGGTCCGCTCCTATAAAGGCAGTCTAACTGCTTAACTTGCAGGAGCGGACCTCGTCCGCGATATTTTATCCCCTCTCCCTGGCCCTCTCCCGGGGGGAGAGGGGATGGTGAAAGTTAACCTGGGGGAGCTGCGGGAGCGGACCTTGTCCGCGATAGAACGCGAACACCACAACTGTCCCCGGCTGGTGTTTCGGTTACCCTCACCCCTGGAGCTGTATCAGGAGTCTTTTGAATGAAGTTCACAGTTGACGAATTCCGCGCCTGGAACAACAAGAGTGTGACCCTGCTCGGCATGTCCGGCGTTGGCAAGACTCACCTGTCGATGCTGCTGCGCAGTCATCACTGGTTTCACTATTCGGGTGATTACCGTATTGGTACACGTTACCTGGACGAGCCGATCATGGACCTGATCAAGCAGCAGGCCATGCAGACGCCATTCCTGCGTGATTTGCTGCGCCGCGACTGGAT
>CAJQPV010000281.1 GCA_905480305.1 uncultured Gammaproteobacteria bacterium
TGGCCGGTGCGCCGTTGATGGTGCTGAAACGCGTCAGGGGAACCATGGCGTCACCGTGACCGCCGATGACCAACGGATGAATATCCTTGGCAGACAGCCCTGTTTCCTCGGCCATGAAAGTTGCCATGCGCGAGGCATCCAGTACGCCAGCCTGGCCAAAGACGCGACCGCGCTCCCAGCCGCTACGTTTCCATGCGTGCCAGGTGAGGACATCGACCGGGTTGGTGACCAGCAGCAATAGCGAGTCCGGGGCATATTTAAGTATTTCGTCAACCAGGCTGTTGATGACTGCCAGGTTGATATCGAGTACGTCGCTGCGTGACATGCCGGGTTTGCGCGGCGATCCGGCGGTAATGACAATCAGGCCGGAGTCTTTCAGCAAGGCGGGGTCGGTGCCGCCGGTAACGCGTGTATCAAAACCAAAGTAGGATGCTGACTGGCTTATATCGAGCGCGGCGCCTGCTGCTGCTCCTTCCCTGATATCCAGCAACACGACTTCGCTGCACATTTCCTGCTGGGCAATGATATAGGCGGCTGTTTCACCCACACGACCGGCGCCGATAATGCTGATTTTTTTCATTCTTTTATCCTTGAAGGGATTGAAGGGCTAATAGTCCCATAGATGCGGTGTCTGCACAAAGCAACCGTTATGTCAGCGAACAATTTTTAACATTCTTGAGGGTTCCGGTTCTCCATCCGGATACTGGTCATTTAGCAGTCGCAACTGTTCTTCAGGATAGTCGTTGATGGGCGAGCGCTGTGCCAGACCGGAGTAGGTCATACCGCTGGTGGCGCGAATAATATCCAGTTTCTTTTCGGTGGCAAGTTTCTTTTCCACGGTGCTGAGAGAGTGCAGGCTGCCTGCTGTTGCCAGGGTATCTTCATCATAGGCCTTTTGCCTGTTGCGGTCGGACGCTGTACCGGCAACGATATAGGCGCTGCCATTACGGTAAATAACCACGTAACGCACGCGGCGGGTGCCGAACGGGGTGCTGCCACTGGCGACCGCGGTATAGCCATTCAGGTCATTGGCGGTAAATTTCTTGCCGTGCAGCAGGCTGTCGAGTTGCATATGCTGTTTCATGAATTGCTGCGGCGATACGCCGCGTGGAATATCGGCAACGGTCAGCTGAATCACGCCGTCTTTACTGGCAGGGGCGGCAATGACCCGGTCGGTCTGATTCTCTATGCGCCAGTCATCAGGGAAGGTCAGCGAGAAGTTTAGACCCTTGTGGTAGAAACGGTTGTCCCTGGCGATACCTTCCTGTTCGCTGTCGCCAAAGGTAAGGCCATCCAGTCGCAGCAGGAAGCCGTCGCGCCCGATTCGGGTCGTGTCACCGGTTTTGTATTTTTTGGCGGCATTGATGACTTCCCGGAAGCGTGCGTCGTTGTCAGGGTGGGTCGAAAACAGGCCGTGATAGACGTTCGGTTCGCGGCCCTCTTTTCTGGCGACGGCAATGTCAAAGGCTTCCTGGTTTTTCAGAACGCCAACAACCTCCAGCATGGCTTCGGGGTCATAGCCGCTTTTAGCCAGATATTCTGCGCCCAGCCGGTCTGCTTCCAGTTCGTGTTCACGCCCGTAGCCGCGTACGATTGCTGTGCCCGCCATGTTGGTCAGTGAATCAACACCATTGATTCCCGTGGATGCTGCAACCACCACGCCCAGTATGTCGGTCATGGTGGCGGTACTTTGCTGCCGCACACTGTGACGCGCGGTTACGTGCCCGATTTCGTGGCCGAGAACCGCAGCCAGTTCAGCCTCGGAATTCAGGTAGGCAAGCATGCCGCGGGTGATGAAGATGTAGCCGCCGGGTAGCGCGAATGCATTTACCGAGGTGCTGTCAACGATAGTAAACCGGTAATCGAGGCCCGGACGGTGGCTGTGGGAGGCCAGTTGCTTGCCAACACGCTGCACCATTTCTTCCAGTGCGGGATCCCGATAGGCGGGCATCTCCTGCATAATCTCGGCGCTGTATTTCTGTCCCAGCCGAATTTCATCCTCCTCGGACATCAGTACGAAGTCGCTGTTACCGGTCACCGGGTTGGTGGCGCAGGCTGTCAGTAGTGGCCCGATAATCAACAGCAACAGGATTGTGCCGGGCGGGTAGAGGTGGAGTATGGCGTGCATGTATGGCTTGTTACGGTGTGTCTGAAGTTGACATTATGACCAGTGCTGCCGGATGTTGCACTTTCAGTTTTAGCCGCTTTCCGTTTTGCCTGATCCATCCGCGTACTTCAATACGGCTGCCGCCAAGGGCGTTGAAATCGAACGCGTTGAAGCTGGAGATGTTTTCCAGGGGAATTTGTACGCTTAGCGGGCCATCCAGCTCCAGCCAGAGGCTGTGGCGGGTGCGGCGACTAGCGTTTATCCGGCCACTAACAATATGGAAACCGGAGCTGTCCGATGGCAATGATTCAGATGCATGTGAACGGTAGTCGGGCAGGGTCCATAGTCCGCGCTTTGCGTTGCGGGCAGTATTTTCAATTTGCTGATAGCATCGCGCGCCCCAGTCATTCGGTGGTATCACGCTAGTCGTCGCCAGTCCCTGGCGCAACAGATGTGACGCAACATTTTCTCCATTCTCCAGAAAGGCATGTGCCAGCAGGCGACCGTAACGATCGAGTTTTTGTTTGCCGTGTTGTAGCAACAAGGTGCTTGTGTGATCGTTGAGGAGATTTTCCAGATCAGTACGTGCTGTTCCGGCCAGGGGCTGTGCCGCTTCCCTGTTATGGCCGAGTTCCGGGGCATTGATGCCAATAAATCGCAAGCGTCGACCGTCATCGATTTTTACGGTGTCGCCGTCATACACATAGGCGATGCGCACCCGTTCACTGATGTTGTCAGCCGGGCAGTCAGCGGCCTGTGCCTGCCGCGGCGGACAAGCGCACCCGAGCAGGATTGTCAGCAGCCCAAACGCAAAAGGGGCGACCAATATGGCCGCCCCTCTGCTGGATATTTTTGCCTGCAAACCTGCCGTATTAATTTCCGTAACGCTTGCGGAACTTGTCAACGCGGCCGCCAGTGTCAACCATCTTTTGCTTGCCGGTATAGAACGGGTGGCACTGTGAACAGACTTCGATTGTCAGGTCCTTGCCCACTGTCGAGCGTGTTTCAAATGTTGATCCGCAACTGCAGGTGATCGTGGTGGCCTCGTATGCCGGGTGTATATCAGGTTTCATAACTGCCTCAGTTCGTTTGTTCCAGTGATCACGATTAACACAACCGCCACCGTGAAAAGGCCGCAGATAATACGTGATTCGGGGGGGTGCGGCAAGCTAGCTGTGAAGCGGGATGATTTTTGCTTTTTTGCGCTGGCTTTGTGATCCGGGCTGATCGCTCTGCAGATGTTGCAGGCTGTTCAACAGGCCGTGTTCGCCAGTTACGTTCTCCCAGAGCAGGCGGTTGATCTGCAGGCAGGCCATCATGGGAGTGCGTGATGTTTCCCTGATTTTATCCAGTTTCCACTGCAGGCATCGTAGCCGCTGCTGTTTCTGTTCCGGGGCGCCCTGTATGGCGGTTTCGATGATGTGTTTGCGTTTTCTTTCAAAGGCTTGCGGGTCCTGGCGGGCGAGTTCGACCCAGGCATCGAAATCAAATCTCGGGCGGGTAACAGATGCGCTCATAACGGTTCTCCGATGTAGCCGTGTGTGTCACGGACTGTTTTTTTTAGATGCAGCTACTACATCCTATCACAGCTTTTTCGGGACAACCTGTTTGCAACCCGGGCTCTACGAATAACCAACTGAATTTAATGGACTTGCTAAATGCAGCCTGTGGATAACCTTGTGGAAAACACTGGGGATAAAATGTGGGTGTTAGACGTCTGCCCCTTTCCCGAATAGCACCCGGTATTCGACGGTGCTGCCGATCTATTCATAAAGTACATGAAATACAAATGGTTGGAGCAGTCTGTAATTCGGGTTTTCAAATGTCACCAAGGGTTTTCCTGTGGATTTGGCGAAGAGTATGCCTGTGTATAACCCTGCAGGGGTGGGACTGCACGGTCATTGGTATAGATTTACATGTAGAAAAGCAGTTAATTGCCGGCATCTTTGTTCTATTTGTAGCTAACTGCAGCAATATTTCGCCTATTGTGTAAAAAAACATTTTTCAGGTGTATTCGAAACGCAGAATGTGGTCC
>CAJQPV010000282.1 GCA_905480305.1 uncultured Gammaproteobacteria bacterium
CTTTTTACAGATCATCGTGTGCGATAACTGTAATGACATGCGACACAAGAGGCGGTGACCTTTTGCAGGGCACTGTATGCTCCCTTCAGGTTGCCATCCCGGGCCTCCCGGGAAAGCTCGCTTGCCGACTCATGCATACCCCAGCCAATGTTTCGCATCTCAACAGGCATAAACCTGCCTGGCCCGATACCAGTAGCGCGATGTTTCCCCATTGAGCTTTTGCCCATCCTGGTTTCTGCAACATCTGCAGCTGCATCAAGATTGTTCTCTACAAGAAGAGCAATGATCTCGTTCAATGCCGAGAGATGGTCGAGCATGTCTTTGCGCATAAGCTGACTCGCCTCGTCGGGCATCGCCACCAATTGACGATGATCGCTGTCGGGAGAGTTAATTTCGCTGCGGGTTTCACCGGCTGCATCCGCGCTGTGTGCAGATTGCAACGTAAGTAAAAGAGTGATCGATGCAAATACAGTAACCATTCTCATCATGGCGTTTTCCTCTGAATGCCCTGCAGGTAGGCTACCCCGGAATAAATCGTATCAGAGCAGATTTATTCCTGATACAGACTCGGTTATTTCCTCTATACATTCTATTGTATAGCAATCATCAATGCGGCATCGACTGACAGAAGAAGACCACGCTTTATCCTGTCGGCGAACCAGCTGATTCTGGCCCACTTACTTGAGGATGTCATTTAAAAACCCTGTTTAGCCACGGAAGCACACAGAATTACACGGAAATATTCTATCAGTAAGGCACTCAGGAAGATTCGTGGCAGACCTGGCGGCTTGCGTTCAGGCAGCTCACTGGGTCCGGACTCCAGTAGACGCGCTGCTGCCTCGCTGGACGTTATCCACTGATGACTCTCTGTAGCAGTATTGTCCATTGCAGATATTTTGCCCCGTCCGGCTTCCGAAGAATCCGGTATTTTTGTTCGACTTTTCCACACCTTCTTGACGAGGATCAATAGACGCCCGGTGAAAAGTGCAATGATTCTGTCCTGGTCACGGTACAGGCGCGATTCATGAAAGACCACCTTTACATCAAGGCCTTTGCCGACATCGGCAGCGGCGATGTCGCCATCGTCGGTGGCAAAAATGCTTCACTCGGCGAAATGTTCAGCGCATTGTCCAGCAGTGGCATTCGCGTCCCTGACGGCTTTGCGGTTACGGCAGACGCCTATCGTGAATACCTGCGGCATAATGATCTGGACGAGCGTATAGCAGCCGCGCTTGCCACGCTCGATACCGGCGATACAGAAGCGCTGGCCCGCACTGCCGCGCGCATCCGCGCCTGGATCAGCGGTGGTAGTTTCCCCGACATCATCGCTGCAGAAATCGCCAGCGCCTACCGGCAGCTGGAACAGCAATACGACAGCGAGCTGGACGTCGCCGTGCGCAGTTCAGCCACAGCAGAAGATCTGCCTGATGCCTCCTTTGCCGGACAACAGGAAACTTATCTGCATATTCGCGGTATCGATAACCTGTTGCAGACCTGCAAGCGGGTACTGGCCTCGCTGTTTACCGATCGCGCTATCTCCTATCGCGTCGACCAGGGCTTTGAGCACATGAACGTGGCGCTGTCGATCGGCGTACAGAAAATGGTCCGTGCCGACAAGGGTGCATCCGGCGTCATGTTTACCCTGGATACGGAAAGCGGTTTCCGTGATGTAGTTCTCGTTACCGCCGCCTACGGGCTCGGGGAAAATGTTGTTGGTGGTGCCGTCAACCCGGACGAATTCCTGGTCTACAAGCCAGCACTTGAGCAGGGACATTCAGCCATTCTGCAACGGCGTCTGGGTGATAAAAAAATAAAGATGGTCTATGCAGCAGATACCGTTACCGGCCCGTCCACCCGCAATGTCGAGGTACACCCGGAAGCACAGCGACAATTTTCCATCTCCGACAGCGAGGTACTGGAGCTTGCGCGCATGGCTATCGCCATCGAGAAACACTATACACAGCAGGCCGGGAAGGCCAGACCGATGGATATCGAATGGGCACGTGATGGTGCAGAGGGTGATTTATATATTGTGCAGGCACGCCCGGAAACCGTACATGCCCAGAGCAAGGCGCTGCAGCAGAAAACCTGGCAGTTGCAGGCCAGGGGCAACATCATCACCCGCGGCCGCAGCATTGGCAGGAAAATTGGCAGCGGACGTGCACGTATTATTCTCGAAGCCACGCAGATGCATGAACTGCAGGCAGGCGAAGTACTGGTCACCGATATCACTGACCCGGACTGGGAGCCCATCATGAAGCGTGCTGCCGCCATCGTCACCAATCGTGGCGGCCGTGTCTGCCATGCAGCCATCATCGCGCGTGAACTGGGAATACCTGCCGTGGTCGGGACGAATGACGCCACCCGCCTGATAGCGGATGGCAAGGCTGTAACCGTATCCTGTGCCGAAGGCGATGAAGGTTTTGTCTATGAAGGTGAGCTGTCTTTTGACGTCATAGAGCGTGACGTCGGCACACTGTCAGCAACGCATACACAGATCCTGCTCAACATCGGCAACCCCGGACATGCATATGAATGGTCCACCTTGCCGGCAGATGGCGTTGGGCTGGCACGACTGGAATTTATTATTAACAACACCATAGGCATCCACCCGGCGGCGATACTCGACCCCGGCTCACAAACGCCGGAAATCAGCGCACTGATCAGCAAGACCAGCAGTGGCTATAGAAACCCCCGTGAGTTCTATATAGAACGCATGGCCGAGGGCATTGGCACCATTGCCGCGGCATTTCACCCCAGGCCGGTACATGTCCGCCTCAGTGATTTCAAGTCCAGTGAATATGCAGCCCTGCCTGGAGGCAGCGCCTACGAACCCAGCGAAGAGAATCCCATGCTTGGACTGCGTGGCGCCTCCCGCTATTACTCGCCGCAGTTCCGCAACTGCTTTCAGCTCGAATGTGAAGCCATCCGCAGGGTACGCGAGACCATGGGGCTGAAAAATATCAGACTGATTATTCCGTTTGTACGCAGCGTCGAAGAACTCGATCATGTACTGCAACTGATGGCAGCAAACGGCCTGCAACGTGGCAGGGACGGGTTACAGGTTCTGGTGATGTGCGAACTGCCGGCAAACGTAGTACGTGCCGAAGCCTTCCTGCAGCGCTGCGACGGTTTCTCTATCGGCTCCAATGATCTTACCCAGCTGACACTTGGTGTCGACCGGGAATCGTCATTATTGTCCGGATTTGACGAACGCGATGCAGCGGTCATGGAAATGATGCGCATGGCAATTATGGCCTGTAAACAACAGGGGAAATATGTCAGCATCTGCGGGCAGGCACCGTCGGATTTTCCAGAGCTGGCAGAATGGCTGGTACAGCAGGGCATTGATGCGATATCAGTAAATCATGATTCTCTGATTCCCGTCATAGAGCACGTCATTGCTGCAGAAAACCGCATCAGCGAGTCATAACTCTGCCCAAGTTGATCCACATCAATTCATTTTTACTTCATCCGAAGGAGAATCACACCCTGGCAGTTACATAATTCATATTTCAAAGACGCGATGGCCCAGCATATTGTTTTCGATATCGATCTGATCAAACGTTACGATCAGACTGGGCCGCGCTATACCTCCTATCCCACGGCAGCGCAGTTCCACACCGGGATTGTGGAGCGGGACTACCGCAAGTGGGCGCGCCACAGTAACGAAGATCCGATTCCGCGCCCGTTGTCACTGTACTTTCATATCCCGTTTTGCGACACCGTGTGCTATTACTGCGCCTGCACCAAGGTCGTCACCAAAAACCACCATCGCGCCGACGAGTACCTCGAATACCTGTGCAGGGAGATCGCCCTGCAAGGGCAGTTGTTTGATCCCGACCGTATCGTCGAGCAACTGCACTGGGGTGGCGGCACACCAACCTTTCTCGACAATGGCCAGATTCGCAAACTGATGGATTACACTGCCCGGCACTTCCCGCTGCTCAGCGATGACAGTGGTGAATATTCGATCGAAGTCGATCCACGCTCAGTTGATGCCGACAAGTTGCAGGTACTGCGCGAAGCTGGATTCAATCGCATCAGCCTCGGCGTACAGGATGTCAATCCCGAGGTACAGAAGGCGGTTAATCGCGAGCAAAGCCGGGAACTGACGCAGGAGATTACCGCGCAGGCACGCGAACTCGGATTCAAGTCCATCAACATGGACCTGATGTACGGCCTGCCTTTGCAGACAGTCGCAAGTTTCGAGCAGACGCTGGACGCCGTGATCGAAATGAACCCGGACCGCATCGCCGCCTACAACTATGCGCACTTGCCGGAGCGTTTCAAACCACAACGACGCATTGACGAGGCTGACCTGCCTTCAGCTGATGAGAAACTCGCGTTGTTGCAGCATACAATCGAACATCTGACCAGTGCAGGCTATGTCTATATTGGTATGGATCACTTTGCGAAACCGGATGACGAACTGACCATTGCGCAGAAAAGCGGCAGTCTGCAGCGCAATTTCCAGGGCTATTCCACTCATATGGACTGCGACCTGGTCAGCGTGGGGATGTCTGCTATCGGGCATGTTTGCGACAATTACAGCCAGAACGTGCGCAAACTGGATGAATACTACGAGTTACTGGATGCCGGCAAACTACCCCTGGAACGCGGCATTGAGCTGGAACCTGACGATCTGTTGCGCCGCGATGTTATCACTCGCCTGATGTGTAACTTCGTGCTGGATATCAAGGCGATGGAAAGCAAGTGGCATTTCGATTTTTACAGCCACTTCAAGACGGAACTGGATGACCTGCAGACCATGCAGGCAGACGGCCTGATACTGCTGGAAGATGACATACTGCGGGTATTGCCCGCCGGCAGGCTGCTGGTACGCAACATTTGCATGGTATTCGACCGCTACCTGCGCACCGGCAACGATAGCTCACGCTTCTCCCGGGTTATCTGAGCCGGGCTATCAAATACAGCAGCAGCTATCGCGCATGCGATGCGCTCCTGCGACAAGGCATACAACTGCAATAGCGGGCCTTGTCCACGATTAATCTGTTACTGCAATGCAGGAAGTCCGGTAAGGGATTAGTTCTTGCTGCCGGCGCAGCCTTCGACCATGGCACGCAATCTTCGCATATCGGTCAAAATGATCTGTCGACGATTCACGGTCAATAACTCGTTCTTCTGGAAATTGGCAAACAGGCGACTGACTGTCTCAATCGCCAGACCAAGGTAATTGCCGATGTCCTGGCGCGACATCGGCAGATTGAACTGGTTGGCAGAGAGACCGCGTGAATGATAACGCGACGACAGGCCCAGCAGAAAGTTTGCCAGTCGTTCCTCCGCGGTACGCTTGCCCAGTAACAGCAACATGGCCTGGTCCGCAACGACCTCCTTGCTGACTATTCGCATCATCTGGCGATTCAGGCCAGACAGTGTGTGACACATATCTTCCAGGCTGTTATAGGGCAACTCACAGATACTGGCGGTCTCCAGTACCACCGAGCTGCTCGCATAATTGCCATCACTCATGCCATCCAGCCCAACCACTTCTCCCGGCAGGGTAAAGCCAATAACCTGTTCATCGCCGTCTTCAGTCGTGCAATAGGACTTCAGTGCCCCGGAGCGGACAGCAAACAGTGCATGACCGGTGTCGCCGGCACGAAAGATGTGCTGCCCCGGCTGAAAGGGTTGCTGGCGCTTGACGATCTTGTCGAGCTCATCCATGTCATCATGGCTCATGCCATGCGGCAGGCACAGCTCGGACAGGCTGCAAGTACCGCAGGAGACCTTGATATCAGCTATTTTCAGTTTTCTGTTTCTGGCTGGCATTCAGGAGAACCGTGACAATCAAGCATTTTTATAAAATTTAACAATAAGTTATAAATATATACACCTCAAGAGGGATGAAACAGTATCATTCCGGGGCCATCAACCACAAGCCATCAGGACATCCTGTTGTATTTACATGCAAAACAACGACTTTCTGCGCTAAGCAAAGCTGCTGGAGCCGCCCCGCTGAAAGGCGGACTGACAGGACTGGAGAAAGAAAGCCTGCGCGTAGCGCCAGACGGCAGTATCGCGCAAACACCCCATCCCGCCGCTATTGGCTCGGCACTGATGCATCCCTGGATCACCACGGATTACTCAGAGGCATTGCTGGAATTCATCACCCCCCCCATGGCGAGCGCCACGGCAGCGCTGGACTACCTGCGCGACCTGCAGCATTTCGTCTACCTGCAACTTGAGGGGGAACTGCTATGGTCCTCCAGTATGCCGTGCGTGGTCGCGGGTGGAGACAGTATCCCTATCGCCCGTTATGGCAGC
>CAJQPV010000283.1 GCA_905480305.1 uncultured Gammaproteobacteria bacterium
GGAAGTTTCTTAATTATTCAGATGGAGAGTCAGGTATGTTGAATGTTCGCAAGGCCACGATGTATGCACTGGTGGCATGTTTTTCATTATTGTATATGCAGGTTTCACAGGCGAATCATCTTCCCGGGTTTGTTGACCTGGTGAAGGAAACCAGCAGCGCTGTAGTCAACATCAGTACTACACAAAAGATCAAGTCCGGCATGCCGGACTTGCCGGAAGGCTTCGAGATGCCGGAATTTCCGGATGACAGCCCGTTCGGAGAGCTGTTCAAGTATTTCTTTGATCAGGACGAGGGTGGCGAACCAAGCTATCGTGATGCCAAATCACTGGGCTCCGGATTTATTATTTCCAAGGACGGCTATGTAATGACCAATTACCACGTCGTCAAGGATGCTGACGAGATTATTGTACGCCTGAGCGACCATCGTGAGCTGAAAGGCGAGGTGATCGGTGTCGACCAGCGCAGTGATGTGGCACTGCTGAAGATTGAGGCAACTGGTTTGCCGGTTGTGAAGATTGGTAAGTCCAGTGAGCTGGAAGTTGGTGAATGGGTGCTGGCAATTGGTTCGCCGTTCGGTTTTGATCACTCGGCAACGGCCGGAATTGTCAGTGCCAAGGGCCGCAGCCTGCCACGCGAAAACTATGTGCCGTTTATCCAGACCGATGTTGCCATTAATCCCGGTAACTCGGGCGGGCCGCTGTTCAATCAGGAGGGTGAGGTTGTGGGTGTGAACTCGCAAATCTACAGCCGTACCGGTGGTTACATGGGTCTGTCTTTTGCAATTCCGGTCGAAGTGGCTATGGATGTTGCCGACCAGCTAAAGACCGCTGGAAGGGTCAAACGTGGCTGGCTGGGTGTCCTGATTCAGGATGTGACTCTGGATCTTGCCGAATCTTTTGGTATGAAACAACCGCGCGGCGCGCTGGTGGCAAAGGTATTGCCCGACAGTCCGGCGAAGAAGGCCGGTATCCAGGTGGGCGATGTCATTATCGAGTTCAATAATGAAGACATCCGGAATTCTGCCGCTTTACCGCCGATTGTTGGTAGCTCGAAAGTGGGTTTACAACTGCCGGTAACCGTTATTCGTAAAGGTCGTGAGAAGAGTCTCAAAGTCAAGCTGGATGAGTTGCCGGAAGACAACTCGGTAGCAAAAACGCCCAGCGATCCCGAAGTCGAACAGACCAATCGCATCGGATTCAGTGCCATTGACCTGACGGATGAGGAGAAAGACATGCTGGAGGTAAAGAACGGGATTCTGGTGACGCGAGTTATCGAAGGTCCGGCGTCCCAGGGCGGTATTCGCAAGGACGATATCATCCTGAGTTTTGATAACAGGCAGGTTGAGAACCTTGAGCATTTCCAGAAACTGGTTACTGCCATTCCGGGCGGAAATTCGGTGGCGATACTGGTGCAGCGCAGTGGCAGCCCGACGTTTCTGGCCGTGAAGATACCGGCTGAAGATTAGCGTCGGGTTTGAAGAGGCGGTCGATGCGGCAGCTAACCGTCTATGTGCGTCGCGGCTGCCATCTGTGTACCGATATGACGCAGGCGCTGGAGCGCCTGCGTCAAGAGCTCGATTTCGAAATAAATACCGTGGATATCGAGCGCGACCCGCAACTGGTGGAGCTGTACACCACGCGGGTACCGGTGCTGGTGGTTGATGATGTGGAGATTTGTTACTACTTTCTTGAAGAAACGCGACTGCGGCAGCATTTCAGCAGCAATGCCGATTACTCTCCGGATTAAGTGACTTGCAGACCGGTTCCTGTATAATAAAAACCTCACCAAGAATCAGATACTTGAAACAGATTCTTCCCTGAAAAAATCAGCGCGCCTGATCCCTGAGCTCAGGGTCACATCCCAGAAACTCCATGACTGACAGCCAGCACGTTCGCAACTTCTCGATCATTGCGCATATTGATCACGGTAAATCCACACTGGCTGACCGTTTTATTCAGCTGTGTGGCGGCCTGAGTGACCGCGAAATGGAGAACCAGGTGCTTGATTCCATGGACCTGGAGCGCGAGCGCGGTATCACCATCAAGGCACAGAGTGTCTCGCTGGAGTACCAGTCGCGCTGCGGTGATTGGTACGAATTAAATCTTATTGATACCCCCGGACACGTGGATTTTTCCTACGAAGTGTCACGTTCACTGGCGGCCTGTGAAGGTGCCCTGCTGGTCGTGGATGCCGCCCAGGGTGTCGAGGCCCAGAGTGTGGCGAACTGCTACACCGCGATTGACCTGGACCTGGAAGTAGTGCCGGTGCTCAACAAAATTGATCTGCCCTCTGCCGATCCGCAACGCGTCAAGCAGGAGATCGAGGAGATTATCGGCCTGGATGCCGAAGACGCTGTGCTTGTCAGTGCCAAAACCGGCGAAGGTATTCAGGATGTCCTGGAAGAGCTGATTAAGCGTATTCCTCCTCCGCAGGGTGATGCAGAAGCGCCGCTCAAGGTGCTGATTGTTGATTCCTGGTTTGATAACTACGTCGGTGTGGTTTCGCTGGTGCGCATCGTCGACGGGCGGCTGTCGCGCCGTGACAAGATTCGGGTGATGTCGACCGGCCGTAATTTTCAGGTAGAGAAACTGGGTAAATTCACACCTAAACCGGTTGAGCGCCAAATGTTACAGGCGGGTGATGTCGGTTTCCTGGTGGCCGGCATCAAGGATATTGATGGTGCGCCGGTCGGTGACACGCTGACACTGGTCAACGTCCCGGCCGAAACGCCGCTGCCCGGTTTCAAGATGGTGCAGCCGAATGTGTTTGCAGGGCTTTACCCGGTCAGCTCGGATGATTATGAGAATCTTCGTGATGCACTGCAGAAATTGCGCCTCAATGATGCCGCGCTGCACTATGAACCGGAGACCTCCGAGGCGCTGGGTTTTGGTTTTCGTTGCGGATTTCTCGGCATGCTGCATATGGAGATTGTGCAGGAAAGGCTGGAACGCGAATACGATCTCGACCTGATTACCACGGCACCAACGGTAATTTACGAGGTGCTGGATAGCGGCGGCAACGTCATCAAAATCGATAATCCGGCCAGTCTGCCAGCGGTGAACCAGGTCGAGGAGATCCGTGAGCCGATTATTCGTGCCAATATACTGGTGCCGCAGGATTACCTGGGGAATGTGATCACGCTATGTATTGAAAAACGCGGCGTGCAGAAGGATATGCAGTATCTTGGCAACCAGGTATCGCTTGGTTACGAACTGCCAATGAGTGAGGTGGTGCTGGATTTCTTTGACCGCCTGAAGTCGGTGAGTCGCGGTTATGCCTCGTTCGACTATCATTTTCTGCGCTTTCAGGCGGCACCGCTGGTGAAGCTGGATGTACTGATCAACGGTGAACGGGTGGATGCCCTGTCTCTGATCGTGCACCGTGATATATCCCAGGCACGTGGCCGGGCCCTGGCGGTCAAAATGAAGGAGTTGATCCCCCGACAGATGTATGATGTCGCCATTCAAGCGGCTATAGGCGCCCAGATCATCGCGCGTACCACGGTCAAGGCGTTGCGCAAGAATGTAACGGCGAAGTGTTACGGCGGTGATATAAGCCGCAAGCGCAAGTTGCTGGAGAAGCAGAAGGCCGGCAAGAAACGCATGAAGCAGTTCGGCAGGGTGGAAATACCGCAGGCCGCTTTTCTGGCGGTGTTGCGGGTGGATGAATGAGACGTTGTGCTTGCCTATAATGGCGGGCATCTTCGAAAACAGACAGAGAACAGTAAACGAGGCAACAATGAATTTTGATTTTCCAGCATTACTGGTTGGTGCGACCTTTTTTACCGGCATTGCCTGGGCGCTGGACGCCGCCTTGCTGGCGCCGGGGCGTCGTCGCAGGGCAGTTGCGCTGATGGAGTCCGGCGCCAGTGAGGATTCT
>CAJQPV010000284.1 GCA_905480305.1 uncultured Gammaproteobacteria bacterium
CAGCAACGATGTACATTTCCTGCGTGCCGGAGATTTCGATGCGCATGAGGCGCGTGTCTGTATCAACGAAGGCCGCACCCTGGATGATCCGCGTCGCAGTAAGGACTTTACCGAGCAACAGTATTTGCGTTCTGCCGATGAAATGCGCGAGCTGTTCCATGATATTCCCGAGGCACTGGAAAATACTGTCGAGATCGCACGCCGTTGTAATCTGGAACTTGAACTGGGTAAAAATTATCTGCCTGACTTTCCGGTGCCGGAAGGTATGGATATGGCCGGTTATTTCAAAATGCAGGCCGAGCAGGGGCTGCAAAAACGCTTGCAGCAGATTCTTGATCCGGACAGTGCGGATATTGAGGCGCAGCGGCAGTTGTACCATGACCGGCTTGATCATGAAATCAAGGTTATCCTGGAAATGGGTTTCCCTGGTTACTTCCTCATTGTTGCCGATTTTATTATCTGGGCCAAGAAAAACGGTATTCCTGTCGGTCCGGGACGTGGTTCCGGTGCGGGCTCGCTGGTGGCCTATGCACTGACGATTACCGACCTTGACCCGCTTCGCTATGACCTGCTGTTTGAACGTTTCCTGAATCCGGAACGTGTCTCCATGCCGGATTTCGATGTTGACTTCTGTATGGAAGGACGTGATCGCGTCATTGATTATGTTGCCGAGACTTACGGGCGTGACAAGGTTTCCCAGATTATTACCTACGGTTCCATGGCGGCGAAGGCGGTGGTGCGAGATGTCGGCCGTGTGCTCGGTCATCCCTATGGATTTGTCGACAGAATCGCAAAACTGATTCCGTTTGAAATCGGAATAACACTTGATAAGACGCTGGAACAGGAGCCGGCTTTCAGCGAGCTGTATGATGCCGATGAAGATGTGCGGACGCTGGTTGATCTGGCGCGCTCACTGGAAGGCCTGGCAAGAAATGCCGGCAAGCATGCCGGTGGTGTTGTTATCGCACCTTCGCAGCTGACCGACTTCACGCCACTGTACTGCGAGCAGGGTGGTGGAGCACTGGTCAGTCAGTTTGACAAGGATGATGTTGAAGCGGTCGGACTGGTAAAGTTTGACTTCCTCGGTCTGCGCACACTAACCATTATTGACTGGGCGCTGAAGACCATCAATGCCCAGCTTGCAGAGAACGACAAATCCCTGGTCGATATCGAAACCATTCCGCTGGTCGACAAGATCACCTTTGATCTGTTGAAGGCATCCGCTACCACGGCTGTGTTCCAGCTGGAATCAAGCGGTATGAAGGACCTGATCCGGCGGCTGCGCCCGGATACCTTTGAGGATATTGTTGCGCTGGTGGCACTGTTTCGTCCCGGTCCGCTGCAGTCCGGTATGGTGGACGATTTCATAGCGCGTAAACACGGTGCTGAAATCAAATACCCGCACCCCGATCTGGTGCCGATCCTGAAGCCGACCTACGGCATTATCCTGTACCAGGAACAGGTAATGCAGATTGCCCAGGTGCTGGCTGGCTATACACTCGGCGGCGCTGATATGTTGCGGCGTGCCATGGGCAAGAAGAAACCGGAGGAGATGGCGAAGCAGCGTTCCATTTTTCTTGAAGGTGCCAAACAGAGAGACGTTGACGAAAAGGTCGCAGCCGGCATCTTTGATCTGATGGAGAAGTTCGCCGGTTATGGATTCAACAAGAGCCACTCCGCGGCCTACGCGCTGGTGTCTTACCAGACGGCCTGGCTGAAGGCGCATTATCCAGCGGCCTTTATGGCCGCAGTATTGTCAGCAGATATGGATAACACTGACAAGATTGTGAACCTGATTGCCGAGTGCAGCGACATGAAGCTGAAGGTGGTGCCGCCGGACGTTAATCGGTCGCAGTATCACTTTACTGCTATCGGGGCAGACACCATCGTTTATGGCCTGGGTGCGATCAAGGGTGCCGGACAGGCCGCGATTGAAGGCATGATTGCGGAACGTAATGAAAGTGGCGCTTTTGCCGACCTGTTTGATCTCTGTCGTCGCGTCGATACCCGCAAGGTAAACCGGCGTGTGTTTGATGCCATGATCCGTGGCGGTGCGCTCGATCCGATGGGCGATACGCGTGCTTCACAGCTGGCGAATCTCGACAAGGCACTAAAGATGGCCGAGCAGCATTCACGCAACCTTAATACCGGTCAGAATGATTTGTTCGGCGACGCCACATCCGCCACCCCGCTGCCGGTAGAAAAGCAGGTGCTGCCGGAGTGGGAAGAGGAACAGCGGCTGCAGGGTGAAATGGATGCGCTGGGTCTGTACCTGACTGGTCACCCGATAACCCGCTATGAATACGAACTTGCCAACATTACCAGCGGCAAGCTGGCTGAGCTGGCAGCCATGTGTACGACTGCGCCGCCTGCAAGCCAGAACAGGAACAAGGAGCGCAAGGGCCGCCCCGGCGCGGACGAGCGCCCTGTGACGATTGCCGGGCTGGTGATGAGTATGCGTGTCATCAAGACGCAGCGTGGTGGCAAGATTGCCTTCCTGACACTGGATGACCGCACTGCACGGCTGGATGTGCGGGTGTTTCCCGATGTCTATGAGAAGTACCAGGCCATGCTTGGCAAGAACAAGGTACTGGTCGTGCAGGGCGGGATCGGGCTGGATGATTTTACCGGCGGCTACCAGGTGACCGCGCAGAGTATCTATGACATCAACCAGGCGCGTGGTTTGTTTGCGCGGCGCGTTGTTGTGGGGGTTGAGTCCAGTCAGGCGGGTAACGGTTTTGTTGGTCACCTTGCAGATATACTGCAGCCATTCAGGGAGGGGCACTGTCCGGTATGTATCGATTATAGCGGTGGCGATGCCCGGGCCAGGGTGGCGCTCGGTGAAGCGTGGACGGTTCATCCGACCGATGAACTGCTGCACCGCCTGAGTGACCTGGCGGGCAAGGGCTGTGTGCAGGTTGAATACGTGTAGCTTTGTGCTTGCGTTTTGCCGTTGCCGACTTGTTTAAATGCTGCAAAAACGGTACCTTGGCGCAATGATTATGACACTGCGGAATTCTCAATGAACCTTAATTTCCTTGACTTTGAACAACCCATCGCCGAGCTGGAAGCAAAGATCGACGAGCTTAAGTATGTCAGTGATGATGCAGACATCAACATCAGCGATGAAGTAAAAAAGCTCAAAGAAAAAAATCGTGCACTGACCGAGACGATTTTTTCGAACCTGACAGCCTGGCAGGTTTCACAGCTGGCACGCCATCCACAGCGCCCGTATACGCTGGATTACATCATCCGCATTTTTACGGATTTCGAAGAACTGCACGGCGACCGTCACTATGCTGATGACCATGCCATTATCGGTGGCATTGCCCGCCTTGATGGCCAGCCGGTGATGGTCATTGGGCAGCAGAAGGGACGTGATACCAAGGAAAAACTGCGGCGTAATTTCGGCATGCCGCGCCCCGAGGGATATCGCAAGGCGCTGCGCCTGATGGAGATGGCAGAGCGCTTCAGTATGCCAATACTGACGTTTATTGATACCCCGGGGGCCTACCCCGGCATTGGCGCAGAAGAGCGTGGCCAGAGTGAGGCCATCGCCAGGAACCTGATGGTTATGTCAGGCTTGAAGACGCCGATCGTTTGCACGGTGATAGGTGAAGGCGGCTCCGGCGGGGCGCTGGCGATTGGTGTTGGTGACCAGACCCTGATGTTGCAGTACGGTACTTATTCGGTTATTTCACCTGAAGGTTGTGCGTCGATTTTGTGGAAGAGTGCAGAGAAGGCCCCGGAAGCCGCCGATGCGCTGGGCATCACCTCCGGAAAGCTGCGTGACCTGGGTATGGTCGACAGGGTTATTCCGGAGCCACTGGGTGGTGCGCATCGTGATGTCGATGCAATTGCTGCCAATGTCAAGCAGGCGCTGCTGGAAACGCTGGCAGACTTGCAGAAGAAGTCACTTGAGGATTTACTGACTGACCGTTACAAGCGTTTGCAGGCCTACGGACAGTTCACGGACCGTTAATAGCACAGCCTTGTTGTTCTCCGGCCTGCGGCAATGATTTTTACACATTGAAAGTGTGAAGCAAAAGTTGCGTATGGGTCGGAGAAGAATGTTCGTATTGGCCTATGATTTTTTCAGCTGATTACCTTTTAAAACAACTGCGCCGGCAACCTGCTGCAGCGTGCTATTGGGTGGCTTTCAGTGGCGGGATGGATTCACATGTATTGCTGCATGCGCTGTATCAGCTGCGCGAAGTGCTGGATGCGACGATCGCTGCGGTGCATGTCAATCACGGGCTGCAAGCGGCAGCGGATGACTGGGTGACACATTGCCAGCAAGTTTGCGCTGAACTCAATGTCCCCCTTGTTTCCTTGCCGGCTGACGGGCGTGCCTTGCGCGGTGAAAGCCCGGAAGCGGCGGCGCGCGCCGCACGCTATGCGGTGCTGGCTGACTGGTTGCCGGCGAATGATTTTTTGCTAACGGCACAGCACCAGGATGATCAGGCTGAAACCCTGCTATTGCAGTTGTTGCGTGGTAGCGGGGTAAACGGCCTGGCCGCGATGCCGTGGTCAACCCGGCTGGGTGCCAGCCGCCATCTGCGTCCCTTGCTGGATATCCGGCGTGCTGAATTACGCCAGTATGCACTGGCACACAAGCTGTGCTGGATTGAAGATCCCAGTAATGCTGATACGGCCTTTGATCGCAACTATCTGCGACAGCGGGTACTGCCGGTTTTGCAGCAACGCTGGCCGTCAGCTGCTGCCAGCCTGTCACGCAGTGCCGGTCACTGTGCCGAGGCAGCAGAATTACTTGAAGACCTTGCCGGGCGGGATTTGCTGCTGCTGGTCAGCGCTGAAAACACCCTGTCATTGTCCGGATTACTGTCCTTGCCGCCGCTACGACAACGCAATGTCGTACGCCACTGGATCAAGCAGCTGACCGGGGCGACTCCGTCTGCGGCGGTGCTGGCCCGAATTTTTAACGACGTTATTGGCAGCCGCAGTGACTCTGAACCCTGTGTGCGCTGGGGCGACTTTGAGATGCGTCGTTTTCGCAGCGAGCTTTTCCTGATGCCACAAACATCACAAGTGCACCAAACAGGAGCGCTCGACTGGATGCTGGCTGAGTCGCTGCTATTGCCCCGGGCAGGTGGTGTACTGACAGCGGATCCGGTCACAGGCAGCGGTTTGCGTGCGGATGCCGTTGTGGCTGGAAATGTGTCTGTCAGCTGGCGCCGCGGCGGCGAAAGCTGCCGGCCGGCCGGTCGGGATCATCACCACAGCCTGAAAAAACTCTTCCAGGAGCGGGGGATTCCGCCCTGGGAACGCTCGCGGATCCCGCTGATCTACGTGCAGGATCAACTGGCTGCCGTCGCCGGCCTGTGGGTTTGTGAGCCGTTCCAGGCTGGCCCTGCCGAGCGCGGCTTTGCGATCAGCTGGTTACCGCAGCAGCAGGCGGCTGTTTAAGGCCGGATATTTGCGTTTCAGGCCCATCGGGCAATTGAGCTGCACGCCCTGATCTGTTAACGTTTACAGCCGTCCTGCGACAATAATGTCGCGCTCCTATTCCAGGTAGTAAATGACCCGATATATCTTTATCACCGGCGGTGTCGTGTCCTCATTGGGCAAGGGCATCGCAGCGGCCTCGCTCGGCAGTCTGCTTGAAACTCGTGGCCTCAAGGTAACGCTGCTCAAGCTCGACCCTTATATCAATGTTGATCCCGGTACCATGAGTCCGTTTCAGCATGGTGAGGTGTTCGTAACCCACGACGGCGCCGAAACCGACCTCGATCTTGGTCATTATGAACGTTTTGTTCGTACCACCATGTCGAAGGCAAATAACTTCACCACCGGCCAGATTTACGAGAGTGTTATTCGTAACGAGCGGCGTGGCGATTACCTGGGCGCTACCGTACAGGTGATCCCCCATATTACTGACGAGATCAAGAAGAGTATTCGCAAGGGTGCCGGTGATGCCGACATCGCCATGGTTGAGATTGGCGGTACCGTGGGTGATATCGAGTCGCTGCCGTTCCTCGAGTCGATTCGCCAGATGGGTGTTGAACTGGGGCACCAGCACGCACTGTTTATGCACCTGACGCTGGTGCCGTATATCGCCGCGTCCGGCGAGATCAAGACCAAGCCGACGCAACACTCTGTCAAGGAATTACGTTCTATTGGTATTCAGCCCGACATCCTGCTGTGCCGGGCCGACCGGCCATTGCCTCCGGCGGAACGTCGCAAGGTCGCCCTGTTCACCAATGTAGAAGAGCGCGCCGTTATTTCTGCTGTCGACGTAGACAGTATCTACAAGATACCGCTGCTGTTGCATGACCAGCAGCTGGATAATATTGTTGTCGAGAAAATGCACCTTGATGTCGGGCCGGCCGACTTGAGTGAATGGCAGAAAGTTGTACGCGATTCAGAAAGTCGCGAGGGTGGTGTGACCATAGCGATGGTCGGTAAATATGTAGATCTGACCGAATCCTACAAGTCACTGTCCGAAGCCCTGATACATGCCGGCATACACACGCTGACCAATGTCAATATCAAGTACGTAGACTCGGAAAAGATCGAGCAGCATGGTACCGGTGTTCTCGAAGGGGCACATGCGATTCTGGTGCCGGGCGGCTTCGGCAAGCGTGGTGTCGAGGGCAAGATTGATGCGGTGCGCTATGCCCGTGAAAACAATATCCCTTATCTGGGTATCTGCCTGGGCATGCAGGTGGCGGTCATTGAGTTTGCACGCAACGTTGCCGGGCTCACGGGTGCTCACTCTACAGAATTCAACCAGGCTACCGAGCACCCGGTGATTGCACTGATTGAGGAATGGCAGCGTGCCGATGGCGGTCAGGAGCTGCGCAGTGAAGATTCAGACCTGGGCGGCACCATGCGCCTCGGTGGGCAGCAATGCCGCCTGGCGCCCGGCAGTCTTGCACATCAAATGTACGGCAAGGATGTGATCGAGGAGCGTCACCGGCACCGTTATGAATTCAACAACCAGTACCGCGATCAGCTTGTTGATAACGGACTTTTGTTGTCAGGTCTTTCCATTGACGGCAAGCTGGTCGAGGTTGTGGAGATTGGTTCGCATCCATGGTTCTTCGCCTGTCAGTTCCATCCTGAGTTCACCTCTTCGCCTCGCGACGGCCACCCGTTGTTTAGCGGTTTTATCGAGGCTGCCAGGGCTTGCCAGTCAGCTCACTTGAGTTCTGAGCCGGTGGCTGCTCAGGCAGATGCCTGATACGTGCCTGGTGGAATAAACAGATATGAAATTATGTGATTTTCAGGTTGGTATAGATCAGCCGCTATTCCTGATTGCCGGTCCCTGTGTGATTGAAAGCGAACAGCTGATACTGGATACCGCTGGCACGCTGAAGGAGATCACGGCAGCGCTGCAGATACCCTTTATTTTCAAGTCATCTTTTGACAAGGCCAATCGTTCCTCACATAAAAGTTTTCGTGGTCCGGGCATTGAAACGGGACTGGCTATTCTTGAGAAAGTGAAAGCACAGATTGGTGTGCCGGTATTGACTGATGTACATGAAGATACGCCACTGGGTGAAGTGGCTGCCGTTGCAGATGTTTTGCAAACACCGGCTTTTCTGTGCCGGCAAACAAATTTCATTCAGAATGTGGCAAGACAGGGCAGGCCGGTCAATATCAAGAAGGGCCAGTTCCTGTCGCCGTGGGATATGAAAAATGTCTCGGACAAGGCGCTGGCAACCGGCAATGATCAGATTATGGTGTGTGAGCGCGGTGCCTCGTTTGGTTATAACAACCTGGTTTCCGATATGCGTTCACTGGCAGTGATGCGGGATACCGGTGTGCCGGTGGTGTTTGATGCAACGCATTCAGTGCAGTTACCGGGTGGTCAGGGTAGCTGTTCCGGTGGTCAGCGTGAATTTGTGCCGGTGCTGGCGCGAGCCGCCGTTGCTGCCGGTGTGTCGGGTGTCTTTATGGAGACGCACCCGGATCCTGCCAATGCACTTAGTGATGGCCCGAACGCCTGGCCGCTGGGGCAGATGCGGTCCTTACTGGCAGCCCTCAAGCAGATCGACACCGTTATCAAGGCACAGGAGCTAGCGGAAACTGCATTGATGTAATTATCATGCTGTTTCCCGAGAAGTTATATAAAATATTGAAAATAATGGAGAAATGATGTCAGAAATATCCGGGGTACAAGGGCGTGAAATTGTTGATTCACGGGGTAATCCGACCGTAGAGGCGGAGGTTACCCTGCGATCCGGGAGTGTTGGCCGCGCTGCGGTGCCATCCGGCGCGTCAACCGGTTCACGCGAAGCCGTGGAACTGCGCGACGGTGATAGCAAGCGCTTTGGCGGCAAGGGTGTCAGCCAGGCGGTTAGCAACGTCAACAGCGTGATTCGTGATGCCGTGCTGGGCAAGGATGCGAGTGCCCAGGCTGAAATTGATCAGCTGATGATCGATCTGGATGGTACCGACAACAAGCAACGGCTGGGTGCCAATGCGCTACTCGCGGTTTCGCTGGCCAATGCCCATGCGGTAGCGAATGAAAAGGGTGTCGGTTTGTACCGCTCACTGGGCACTGGTGATAGCTTTCAGATGCCGGTACCGATGATGAATATCATTAACGGTGGAGCTCATGCGGATAACAGCGTTGATCTGCAGGAGTTTATGATTCTGCCGGTTGGTGCGGGCAGTCTGCGCGAGGCGGTTCGTTATGGCACAGAAATTTTTCATGCGCTGGCCGGGGTGCTGAAGGCCCGCGGGATGAATACCGCAGTCGGCGATGAAGGTGGTTTTGCACCGGACCTGCCGTCCAATGAAGCCGCCATCGAAGTGATCCTTGAAGCCATCGACAAGGCGGGGTTCAGTGCAGGTAAGGATATCTACCTGGGACTGGATGCAGCCAGCTCCGAGTTTTATCACGATGGCAAATATGTGCTGGCATCTGAAGGACGCGAATTCACTGCAGCCGAGTTTACCGGCTACCTCGAAAACTGGGTGGCGCAGTACCCGATTATCACCATCGAAGACGGGCTGGATGAAAGTGACTGGGACGGCTGGAAATTGCTGACCGAGCGCCTCGGTGACAAGGTGCAACTGGTGGGTGATGACCTGTTTGTTACCAACACAAGCATCTTTAATGAAGGGATCGAAAAGAATATCGCGAATTCGATTCTGATCAAACCGAACCAGATTGGCACGCTGACCGAGACGCTGAGTGCCATCAATATGGCCGACAAGGCCGGTTATAGTGCCGTTATTTCGCATCGCTCGGGCGAGACCGAGGATGTCACCATTGCCGATATTGCGGTGGCAACAACGGCAACCCAGATCAAGACCGGTTCACTGTCCCGTTCTGACCGGGTTGCCAAGTACAACCAGTTGATGCGTATTGAGGATGAACTCGGCAGCAACGCCAGTTATGCGGGGCGTGCTGCGTTCAGACATCTGGCCGGGAGCTGAATGCCGATGGCAGTGTTGTCGATAGCGGTACAGTAGCTGTTATGAAGAAACTGTTACTGCTGCTGATCGTGCTGCTTGTATATTTACAGTACCAGCTGTGGTTTGGCGACGGCAGCCTGCAGGAATTCTGGGAACTGCATCAGGAAGTCGAGATGCAAGCTCAGGAGAACCTCGAGTTGCGTGAACGCAATGCGGCACTGCAGGCCGAGGTCGCAGATCTGCGGCAGGGGCTGGATGCCATCGAAGAACATGCCCGTGAAGATCTCGGCATGGTCAAGGAAGGCGAAACCTTTTACCAGGTGGTTGAGTAGGCGCAGGCTGACGTGACGGCTAATAACGGACAAGCAAGGATCTGGGCTATTGTCCCGGCTGCCGGTGCCGGGCAGCGCATGTCTTCAAGTATTCCCAAGCAATATCTTCTCCTCGGTGAGAAAACGGTGCTGGAGCACACGCTTGATGCCTTGCTTGGCTGTCGGCAGCTTGCTGGCGTGGTGCTGGTGCTGGCCGAAGCTGATGAATACTGGCGCGATATCGAGTCACGTTATTTCGGTCACCATGTTGTCAAGGCAACAGGGGGAGCAGAGCGTTGTCATTCTGTACTGAATGGTTTGCAGCAGCTTGCCGGCAGGGCTGATGAGGATGACTGGGTGCTGATACATGATGCGGTGCGACCGTGTGTGCGCCAGACCGATATCGGTATCCTGATTTCTACGCTGTTGAACTCGGATGACGGCGGGCTGCTGGGGGTGCCGGTTACAGATACCATGAAGCAGGTGGGTGCTGATTACGGTATTACGACCACAGTTGCACGTCAAGGATTGTGGCATGCCTATACGCCACAGATGTTCCGCATCGGCAGGCTGCGATCGGCCTTGCAACGGGCCATCTACAAGCAACTGCTGGTTACTGATGAGGCAAGTGCCATGGAGCTTGCCGGTTATCGCCCACGCATGGTGCTGGGACAGCGCGATAATATAAAAATAACCGTACCCTCGGATCTGGAGCTGGCCGCCTTTTATATGCAGACAAGGACGCTGACATGAGAATCGGGCAGGGCGTTGATGTACACGCTTTTCAGAACGGCGGTACGCTGGTACTGGGTGGCGTGACGATTCCTTCTGGCCGGAGTCTGGAGGCGCACTCCGACGGTGATGTGGTGCTGCATGCGTTGTGTGATGCCTTGCTGGGTGCGGCCGGTCTGGGGGATATCGGGCGACACTTTCCGCCTGGTGATTCGGCATACAGTGGCATCGACAGTCGGGTGTTATTGCGCAGCACAGTTGAACTGCTTGGCAAGCGGCAGTTAAGCGTGGTGAATGCAGACATTACTATTGTCGCCCAGTCGCCAAAGCTGGCGCCTTATGTGCAAGCCATGTGTGCGCATATCAGTGCAGATTTGCAGGTAGACGCTGACCGGGTGAACGTCAAGGCGACCACCACCGAGCACCTGGGTTTTACCGGGCGGGAAGAGGGTATTGCAGCCCTTGCAGTTGTTTTGCTGACAGAGTGAATGCTTTCTGAACGTTACCCTGCTGGAACGACGCGTCCCTTCTCCCTGCGTGAGAAGGACAGGATGAGCCAGTAGTGATTGTTGATGCAACCATGTCAGCTGAAAAATCCCCTTATGAATCACATGTAAATTCCCTGGCCTACGCCAGGGGTAAACCCGCCAGCAGTGCTCGCATGCGCCAGTGCCCGGAAGATTTCCGGGTTACCGAGATACCCTTGCTGGAGCCGGATGGCGAGGGTGAGCATGTCTGGCTGTGGATACGCAAGCGAAATGAAAACACCCAGCACGTTGCCGAACTGCTGTCGACGCATGCGGGCGTACACCCGCGACAGGTGAGTTATGCCGGCATGAAAGACCGGCGTGCTGTTACGGAGCAGTGGTTTTCGGTGCAGTTGCCCGGCAGGGAAGAGCCTGACTGGCAGGCCATGAACTGCGAAACGTTAACGGTGCTGCGGCATCAGCGTCACTCGCGCAAGCTGCGGCGTGGAACCCTGAAAGGCAATAGCTTCCGGATTACCTTGCGTGAAATCGGGGGTGATCAGGCGGCACTGGAACAACGTCTCGCAGCAGCCCGCGACCGGGGCGTGCCGAATTATTTTGGCGAACAACGTTTTGGTCGGGGCGGCAGTAATTTGTACACCGCAGAGAAGTTATTTAAAAATACCAGGCTGCGTCTTTCCCGCAATAAACGCGGTCTGACATTGTCTGCCGCACGTTCTTTTCTGTTTAATCAGGTGCTCTCCGCGCGGGTATATGCAGGTAACTGGGATGTGCCACTTGCGGGCGATGCCATGCAATTGCAGGGCAGTCACAGCTATTTCATCGCAGAGTCACTGGATGCGGATTTGATGTCGCGTGTCGCGAGTCAGGATGTACATTCAACCGGGCCACTGTATGGTCGGGGTGAGAGCCCGGTCAGCAATGATTGCCTTGAACTGGAATCCACCGTGCTGGGAGCTTATACCAGCTGGCGTGAGGGACTTGAGCAGGCCGGCCTTGTACAGGACCGACGTGCATTGCGACTTGGCGTGTCTGACCTTGCATGGCAATGGGCTGATGCCGGTGGGCTGGTGTTGACGTTCGATCTGCCGGCCGGTGCCTATGCCACCAGTGTATTGCGTGAAATCGTGAACTGTACCGTAACGAGGGAATGAATGATGGTGCGAGTAATGAAACACCTGCTGCTGGCGCTGACGTATGGCCTGCTTGGCAGTTTTATCGTGATTGTTGGTCTGTATGTCTACCAGCTGGAAAGTCGCCCTGATCTCAAGGTGTGGCACCGGGCTGCTCTGGATGCCGAGTTTCATGCCGGTCTTGCCGGCGAGATCACCACGCTTGAACAGTATCTGCAGCGGGAAGAGCAGCTCTTTGAGCAGCTGGAAGAGCAGGTGTATGCGCGTATAGATGCAGCAGACCGTCGTTCTATCAACCGGTTTTCAACCGACAGCCTGAGTGATCCGCGCAGCTATCCGAAAAACTGGAACCGCACCTTTGTACTCTCGCAGCATGAGCCGCTTGCCGGTGCTGTCATGTTGCATGGTTTGTCGGATTCGCCCTATAGCCTGCGTAGCGTCGGACAATTGTTGCACGAGCGGCAATTCGAGGTGATTGGACTGCGTCTGCCAGGACATGGCACGGCGCCGGCCGGTCTGGCGACTGTCACCTGGCATGACTTTGTTGCTGCAGTCAGGATCGCTGTTAGCAGTATGCGTGATCGCCTTGGTCCGGATCGCCCTCTGTACCTTGTCGGCTACTCCAACGGCGCCGCACTGGCGGTGCATTATGCGCTGGCCGTGCTGGAAGGCGAGGATATGCCGGCCGTTGACGGGCTGGTGTTGCTGTCTCCCGCCATCGAGGTCTCGGGTGTTGCCGCCTACGCCATCTGGCAGGCACGTTTTTCGCGTTTGTCGGGCCTTGAGAAGCTTGGCTGGACCGATATACAGGCCGAGTTTGACCCCTATAAATACAGTTCCTTTACCGTCAATGCCGGTGACCAGATTTACCAGTTGACGCGCAATATTGCCGCACGGATGAATCGACTCTCCGGTGCCAATGGCGTGGCGGGCTTCCCCAGGACCATAGCCTTCCAGTCGATCGTTGATGCCACGATTAAACCTTCCACGCTGGTGGATGCACTGTTTATGAAACTGGCGCCGGGGGATCACGAGCTGGTGTTGTTTGATGTCAACCGGCACACGGATGCCGAGCCGTTGTTGCGTTCCGATCCTGAGGTGTTGACGGATCGTCTGCTGGGGGAAGGGCAGCTGCCGTTTACATTGACGCTGGTGACGAACCTGAACCCGGATACCGACGCGGTGATTGCGCGTACCAAAGCGGCCGGCACTACTACGGCTACAGACGAAGATCTCGAGCTGGCCTGGCCCGGCGGCCTGTTTTCTCTGTCCCATGTAGCCGTGCCGTTTGCGCCCGATGATCCGGTCTACGGTAATGACCCGGAAGCGGGTGAAGGTCACATTACCCTCGGCAGTATTTTTATTCGCGGTGAACGCAACCTGTTGCAGATTCCGGATAGCTATTTTCTGCGTCTGCGCTATAACCCGTTCTTCGGCTATCTCACAACACGTGTGCAGGGATTTATTGATTTTTAGATCTGTCTGTAATTCTGGCTACAGCAGTTTCAAGCGCGTTGCTGTGCTTGCAGTCGTGATTTTGCTGCCTATACAAGCACGACCGAATAAAGTTTGTGGAACCCGGGCAATGCCCGAAACATCCAGCCAGGTGCAAGTTTGCCCGTTTTTGGGTTCTTCAGCGGCTCAGGAATTTTGCAGGGCTCAATCGAAAACCTGATTCAGGTTCTGCTTGACGAAAATCAGCTTATTATTTTCAAGGCAATATACGGTACGATATTTAACACTATGATTGCGATT
Source organism: uncultured Gammaproteobacteria bacterium (assembly GCA_905480305.1). Lineage (GTDB taxonomy): Bacteria > Pseudomonadota > Gammaproteobacteria > UBA9214 > UBA9214 > UBA9214. The sequence continues at coordinate 13,810 of CAJQPV010000284.1, forward strand.
TTGTAGTTGCCTAGATACTGCATATAGGTTAGCGGTAAAGCCGACTCGCTGACGCCGAACATTTTACTATGGATCCCTGAGACGGGTTTTCTCGCAACAGCCAGGGCAATAGTTGAAAGAAAAAGAATGCTTATATTTATAATTGAACACCAGCCAAGAAATTCCGTTAACGTATTCATGTCTGTCATTTCAATTGCTCCTGATGGTGTCGAACAAGCTAGTCAATACCTGTTACTTTGCAGCGCTGCGCAGCAGTATATAGACCGCACCGCTGCCGCCATCTTTTTGCGGTGTTGAGCTGAATGCCAGTACATCATGGTGTTGGCGCAACCAGTTGTTGATGCGATTTTTCAGGATGGGTGCCTGACCGTCGCTACGGTAACCCTTGCCATGTATGACGCGTACACAACGAATGTGCTGGTCCCGGCATGTGCTTATAAAGTGCACCAGTTCATGGCGGGCGATGGCGGCAGTCATGCCATGCATGTCGAGTTCGGCGCCAACTTTCAGCTTGCCGCGCCTGAGTTGTTGCAGTTTGCGTTGCTGGATACCGGGGCGTGCGAAAAATAGTGTTTCATCCGGGGAAACTTCGCCGGGGTCGAACTGATCGGAGAAGCTGTCGGTTTGTGGTGCTGTTTCGCCCTGCCGTCGATGCTTCGGCCCGGGTGAACGCTTGGTATGCGCGTGGTTTGCCTTGTCATGGCTAAGCTTGCGCA
>CAJQPV010000285.1 GCA_905480305.1 uncultured Gammaproteobacteria bacterium
TCAGCACCGGGCCAATCAGGATAACGCTTAGGTAATTACTGAAACGTTGCGAGAGTGCACGCAAACTGTCGATTTGCCAGACGAAATTAAAGGCTGATTCAATTTTTTGCAGCAGTGAAATTACTGTGTAAATCAGCAGGGCAAAACCAATCGAGCCCAACACACCTACCTGAACATTCTCGACAAAGCTGACAATCTTGTCTGTGATTTCTACGCCACTCGGACCAAGTGGCAATAATAGATTGTAGAGCAGCACCTCGATCTTGTTGTGAACACCAAAACCCTTGAGTACCGAGAAACTCACTGCCAGTAACGGCACAATCGACAGCAAGGTTGTATAAACAAGACTCATTGCCCGCAGGTTCAGCTGACCACCCAGCAATTCCCTGAACAGCATGTGCAATACCCGCAGCACAAACACCAGCAGTTTACGCAACCCGGCCAGGTCCCGCAGATCATCATCCCAGACAAAGCCGTTCAGAGACTCCAGTAATCGCCGTATCCCGAGAATCATGCTGTTAATCCGTTGACCATCTTGTGAACCTGAATATTGACAGGGCATCGGCACCCGTTACAGCACCTTAATTCAGCCGTCTGTCACCCCGTTTTGGGAGCATCATATCACCATCATCCGGTCACTACCCGACCACTCGAAAGGCCGCACAATGACTGCGTATCAGGATACCGGGAACCTTGTTCCATGCCCGTCAGCATGGTTAAAGATCAGTCCATTTATGCCGATAGGACAGCAAGAAACATTACATCGGGACAGGCGCAACAATGAGCGAAGAATCAGGCAAGAAGCAGCGGTTATTGATAGTAGACGACTCAAAGGTTATCCGGGTCACAGCTCGCAAGATCCTGCAGGATCACTTTGAGACGGTGGAAGCCGTTGATGGCGAGAATGCCTGGGAATTCCTCAGCAACGAGGAACCTTTCTCACTGGTCGTTTCTGATCTGACCATGCCGGAACTGGATGGTTTCGGCCTGCTGGAACGCATCAGAGGCTCCCACATCCCGCATATCCAGAATATCCCGGTCATTGTCATCACCGGCTCCAATGATTCCGAGGCAGTAAAAGAACGCGCCACCACCGCAGGGGCGACGGATTTTATCGGCAAACCGTTTGACTCGGTCAACCTGCTGGCACGTACACAGGCACTGGCTTCCGCCCATAGCACCACCACCACACTGACAGAAGAAAATATCGCACTGGAAGATCAGCTAACAACGGACCCGTTAACCGGTCTTGCCAACGAATCGGCATTCATGGACCAGGGCTACCAGCAGCTTTCCTTTGCTATTCGTCACAAATCCAGCCTCGCTGTTTTTCGTGTTGAAATTGATGACTTCGGCAACCTGTTCAAACAGCACGGCGAGTCCGCCTCTGAATCAATGATCAAGGCGGTAGCGACCGTACTGCAGTCCGGCATCCGACATGAAGACATGGCTGCTCGTACCGGTACAGCACGTTTCTCCCTGCTGCTACCCGGCATGAACAAGACCGGCATCCGCAATCTTGCCGACCGCATCAACCGTGACATCAGTGCACGCATTCTTAAACAGGGTGATACAAGAATCCGTTTTACCGTCAGCATCGGTGTTGCCGCACCTGATATTATGCGCGATACACGTTTTGAAGAATTGCTCTCCATTGCAGACAGCCGGCTGGTCTATGCAAGCTCCAGCGGCGGCAACCAGGTCATCTACGAAGGTTCTGAAACACAGCCTCCGCTACTGCAGGATGCAGCTGAAATAACGGCACCGGCAGAACCGGCACCACTGGTACTTGAAGAGGTCACTGCCAGCATACCTGAACCTGTAGAAACTGCAGTGGCAGCAGAATCCGAACTGACACTTGAAGACATCGAAACATTTGAGACAGAAGAAATCACGCTGTCGGAAGATGCGACACCCTCTATTGAGTGTCGCAGCACCGTAGACCCTGACAGCCAACCTGCAAAATTTTCGGGACCGGTCTCCGAATTGGTTAGCGACGTGACCCACGGGCCAGCAGTATTCGCCAGCAGCGCATCGGCCAATGAAGCTGGCAACGAAGCTGTCAGTGTGCCGGCAAGTACAGCTGAAACCGACAGCAGCGCAGAAAGTACCGACCCGTACATCAGTGAAACAATTGTTGTTGGTTTACCAGGCAATGACTTCTTGCCCTATGAATACAAAACAGAAACCGCACAACCGCCGGCAACAACAGAAGAAGGCGATACTGCTGTCAGCGATGCGGTGCAAACCGCCGCCGATGAGGTACAATCCTTCACCGTTGATGAAGCAGATCCAGGAGAACGTCCAGGCTTTTTCCGGCGTCTGCTATCCGGGATTGGTTCGATATTCCGACACTCCTGACTTCCCCTGATGCAGCAGTAACTCAATAACAAATGGCCGGTTAATCGGCCATTTGTTTATCCGCCTGCTGAATATGAATATAATCAGGCTGTAACAACCGATAAAATATTCCGCTTCATGCAGGAGCCTGCCATGCCGTCCTTTGATATTGTTTCAGAAGTAGACCAGCACGAAGTTGCCAATGCTGTTGATCAAACCAGTCGTGAAGTCGGTACACGCTTTGATTTCAAGGGTACCGACACCCGTATTGAGCACAAGGACGCCGCGATAACCATACATGCCGAGAATGAATTCCAGATCAAGCAAGTAGTTGACATACTGCACCAGAAAATGGCCAAACGCGGTATTGATATTGCTGCACTTTCACAGGGAAATATTGAAACCACCATCAATAAGGCCATGCTCACAATCACCGTGCAACAGGGCATTGATCAGGACGCTGCAAGAAAACTGGTAAAGGGCATCAAGGCATCAAAAATCAGGGTCCAGAGCAGCATCCAGGGCGACCGGGTGCGCGTATCCGGCAAGAAGAGAGATGATTTACAGAATGTAATCAGCAGGTTAGATGACTTTGACCTGAAATTACCATTGCAAACTATTAATTTCCGGGACTGAGACATCCACCTTCATTGATGACCGGCTTATTTCGAGCATGCGGTTGTCACAAGGTAAAATCAGTTCCAGCCATGTAAATATCCCGACAAAATCAATGTGCGTCTACAGTATCCTTCTAAATTAGATTAGAATACCGCGAGTTAACCCAGACAGGTATTCAATCCACACAATGACAAATACAACCCAGGCTGACCAAGCGGCTGCCCCGAAAAGAAAAAGCAGTTTCTCCTATGAAGAACTGCTTGAATGCGGCAATGCGAAAATGTTCGGCCCGGGCAATGCGCAGCTGCCATTACCGCCAATGTTGATGTGTGACCGGATCACCCATATCAGCAATGATGGCGGTGCCCATGGCAAGGGACACATCATTGCCGAGCTGGACGTCAAGCCGGAACTGTGGTTTTTTGGTTGCCATTTCGTCGGTGACCCGGTCATGCCGGGCTGTCTCGGACTTGATGCCATGTGGCAGCTGGTCGGTTTTTACCTCGGCTGGGCAGGCAGTCCCGGACGTGGTCGCGCACTGGGTTCGGGGGAAGTCAAATTCACCGGTCAGGTAACCCCTGAAAACAAACTCATTACCTACCGCATTGACATGAAACGCGTCATCCAGCGCAAGCTCAACATGGGTATTGCTGATGGCATCATGGAGGTTGACGGTCGTGAAATCTATCATGCCTCCGCCTTGCGGGTAGGCCTGTTTACCACTACATCAAATTTCTAGGAAGATCACTATGCGTCGTGTCGTCGTTACCGGACTCGGTATTGTCTCCAGCCTCGGAAACAACCTGCAGGAAGTAAGCAGCTCCCTGAAAGAAGGGAAATCCGGCATTGAAAATATACCGGAATACAAGGAACTCGGTTTTCGCAGCCACGTGGCCGGCACCATCAACATTGATACTGAAGCACTGATTGACCGTAAGCTGCGTCGCTTCATGGGCAACAGTGCTGCATATAACTATATCGCCATGCAGGAGGCCGTCGACAACTCGGGGCTTGCCGATGACATGATCTCCAATGTTCGCACCGGCCTGATTGCCGGTTCCGGCGGCGCATCAACAGAGAATGTAACGCTCGCCGTTGACCTGTTGCGCAAGAAAGGACTACGCCGTGTCGGTCCGTACATGGTGCCACGCACCATGTCGAGCACCAACTCCGCCTGCCTGGCCACACCGTTCAAGATCCATGGCGTGAACTACTCTATCAGCTCGGCCTGCTCCACCAGTGCACACTGCATCGGCAATGGCTACGAACTGATCCAGTTCGGCAAGCAGGACATCGTCTTCGCCGGCGGTGGCGAAGAACTGCACTGGTCACTGTCATTGATGTTCGATGCCATGGGTGCACTTTCATCCAAGTACAACGAAGCTCCGGAAACGGCATCACGCCCCTACGATGCAACCCGCGACGGCTTCGTCATCGCCGGCGGAGGCGGCATGCTGGTACTGGAAGAACTCGAGCATGCCAGGGCGCGCGGCGCAACCATCCATGCAGAAATAGTCGGTTACGGTGCCACCTCTGATGGCTATGACATGGTGCAACCTTCCGGTGAAGGCGCGGCGCGTTGCATGCAGCAGGCAATGTCCACGGTCGATGAACCGATTGATTACATCAATGCGCACGGCACCAGCACACCGGTAGGTGACATGCGCGAGCTGGAAGCAGTGAAAACGGTCTTCGGAGACAACATTCCCAGGATCAATTCCACCAAATCACTATCCGGGCATTCGCTCGGGGCCGCCGGTGTGCATGAAGCAATTTACTCACTGTTGATGATGCAGGGAGATTTCCTGAGCGCCTCTGCCAACATCAATGAACTGGATCCGGCCGGTGAGGGTTTTCCGATCATTCGTGAGCGCATCGACAATGCCGGCACCAACATCATGATGTCCAACAGCTTCGGCTTCGGCGGCACCAATGCCACACTGATATTCAAACGCTGGCAGGACGGCTGACAAGTCACAGCCCGCCTGCTATTCCAGCAGGCGGGGGCTGCGCGAAGCACGCCAGCCCTGGAAAGACGGATACTCGCGATAGGCACCTGAAAGAATATAATCGAGCACGTTGCGCAGACGATAAAACTGCACCACGGAGTCAACGCGCATAATCTCGCTGCCATCG
>CAJQPV010000286.1 GCA_905480305.1 uncultured Gammaproteobacteria bacterium
TGGGTCGCACCTGTTGTCGGGGTAGGCATACTTGTCATTATCTTCATAGCTGTCTGGAACCGCCGTCTCGGTCGTGAAGTGCAGGAACGCAAACGGGCAGAAGTGGCACTGGCCAGCGCAAAAGAGGCCGCCGATGCAGCGAATGTTGCCAAGAGCGCCTTCCTGGCAAACATGAGCCACGAATTACGCACGCCCATGAATGCCATTCTCGGCTACAGTGAAATGCTGATGGAAGAAGCGGATGATCTTGGACAGAAAGACTTTATTCCTGACCTCAAGAAAATCAAGCAGGCCGGTACGCACCTGTTGGCATTAATCAATGATGTGCTCGATCTGTCCAAGATCGAATCAGGAAAAATGGAGGCCTTTGCCGAAGATGTCGACATCGACAGCCTTATCGATGAGGTAAGCTCGACGGTACAGCCACTGATCGAGAAGAACGGTAACCGCTTTGATATCAGGCGTGATTCGCAACTGGGCAGCGCGCATCAGGATCTGACAAAGATCCGGCAATCACTTTTCAACCTGTTGTCGAATGCTGCAAAGTTCACCCGGGAAGGCAATATCATGCTGCACGTGCAACGCAAACAGCAAGGCGGCCTTGACCGGTTAACATTTGCAGTCAGTGATACCGGTATTGGCATCCCGGCAGACAAGATTGATCATGTGTTTGAGGAGTTCAGTCAGGCCGATGAATCAACCACGCGGGATTATGGAGGTACCGGTCTGGGGCTCGCCATATCCAGGCGCTTCTGCCGCTTGCTGGGTGGTGACATCAGGGTAAAAAGCCAGCCGGGAAAAGGTTCCACCTTTACCATGCACCTGCCCGCAATACTCCCCGGCAATACAGCTTTGGACACCCGCAGCAAGATCACAGCAAAAAATACCGGAACGGATCACCGCCCAGGTTCCAAAACCACTGTACTGGTGATCAACGCAGACCCTGGTACCAGGCAAATAATCGAACGCTCTCTATGCAGGGATGACATCACAGTGGTCACTGCTGCAAGCGGGGAAGAGGGTTTACGTCTGGCACGTGAAATTCAGCCGGCAGCTATCACCCTGGAGGGCAGGATGCGGGATATGGATGGCTGGATAACCTTACGAACCCTGAAGGCAGACCCCGATCTTCGGGACATCCCCGTGGTCATGTTGGCCATGGATGCCGACAACGGCACGGGGTATTCCCTGGGGGCTACTGACTATCTCACCAAACCGGTAGACCGGGAACAACTGCTTGCCACGCTTTCCGGATATTACACCCCGGGTGAGACTGGCCCGGTGTTACTGGTAGAAGACGATACTGATACGCGTGATGTAATGACACGTATATTGCAGAAGGCCGGCGTACAGGTGATCGAAGCCACTAACGGCCGAGAAGCACTGCATCTGCTGTCAGTGAATCGCCCTACGATAATCCTGCTGGATTTGATGATGCCGGTAATGGACGGTTTCGACTTTTTACTGGAAATGCGCACGCATGCAGAATGGCAGGATATTCCCGTGATTGTACTCACTGCCCAGGACCTCACTGAAGAAGACCAGCGTATCCTGGGCGGTCGGGTAGAACAGGTGCTCGAAAAAAGTGTCCATTCCCGTGAACAATTACTGCAGTATATTCGCAAGGTTGTAACCGGTGGCTGAGTTTTTGCTTGTCTCTACAGCCAGTATTTCTGTTTTTGGAAAGGCCTTTACCAGCCTCGGGAGAAAATAAACAGCTGCTTATCTCGCGTACTTTCGTTAGCAGTGACAAGCCTGGTGCTGTTTTCAAATTATAAAATGGCAATCGTAATATCGAGTCATACAATCAAAGCAAACTATTAATGAAAACAACCCACCGTTGTAATAATCAAAGGGGTTCTGGATATTAAGAGGTTGCTGTCATGGCTGCGTGAGCCTGTTGATGGTGCCTCACTTGCCCTCTTCCGAATTAGTTTTGGAGCCATCCTGTTATGGGATGTTTTCCGCTACTGGCCGCGCATTCAGCGGCTGTTTCTGGATAGCCAGGGAAATCCCGGCGGTGGCTTTCAGTTCAAGTATTATGGCTGGGAATGGGTGCCGGCTTTACCGGGTGACGGCATGTATGTACTTTTCGCCATCATTGGGCTGGCTTCTCTCGGGATTATGCTGGGACTGTTCTATCGGACTGCCTGCATTGTCTTTCTGGTGACCTTCTGCTGGCAGTTTTTTATTGATCAGGCAAATTATTTAAATCACTTCTATCTTGTTATTCTGATTGGCATCTGTCTGTTGCTCGTGCCGGCTGATCAGGTCTGGTCCCTGCGCAGGGGGACACGCAGCAACTGGATCCCTCGCTGGTCGCTGCTCGGACTGATGATTATGACCGAGATTGTGCTGCTCTATGCCGGCCTGGTGAAGATTAATAGCGACTGGTTGCAGGGGTGGCCATTGAAGTTATGGTTCGCAAGCCGGGTCGGTGATTACCCGCTGCTGGACCCATTGTTGACCAGCCCGGACTTCGCAATTTTCAGTGCCTGGTTTTCCATGCTGCTGCACCTGTTGGGAGCACCATTGCTGTTTTTTAAAGGCACCCGGTTGATTGTGTTCAGCTTCTACGCGGTGTTTCATATCTCCAATGCATTGATCTTTTCCATTGGTATTTTCCCCTGGTTGACCCTTGCCGCAACTACATTATTCTTTGCCCCGGATTGGCCGCGTCGGTGGCTGCATCAGCTAGCGATCAATTCCCGGTCCGAATCCCGACCAGCGCAGGTCAAGTTAAGTCGAGATAAACGGGTATTACTGTTGTTTGCTATATTCCTGGGTTATAACATCCTTATGCCAATGCGCCCCCTGATCTATCCTGGAATGGTTGCATGGACAGAGGAGGGGCATCGTTTTTCCTGGCGCATGAAACTAAGAGACAAGGAAGCCCGCGTTGAATTTCAGGTGTTGGATCCCGAGACCGGTAAACACTGGCAGGTAAATCCGGCTATCTGGTTGACCCGACGACAGTTTGAAAAAATGCCGAATCGCCCGGACATGATTTTGCAGTTTGCACACCATCTCGACGCTGTATGGCAGGATAAGCATCAGGTCCGTGCACCGGTTGTTACGGCGCTGTCCTGGTGTTCTCTCAACTTTCGGGAGACTCAATACCTGCTGGATAGCCAGCGTGATCTATCGACAGTGCCGCGCAGCCTGAAAGCGGCAGACTGGATTCTGCCGCTGGATCCTGCCTTACAACCCGGTCATTACAATCAATAGTAAGAAAATGAATGACGCTCCGATTATTCTCTTTGATGGCGTCTGTCATTTATGTGCCGGCAGCGTGCAGTTTGTTATCAAGCGTGATCCGCATAAACGCTTCCGCTTTGCCCGCCTGCAATCAAAAGTCGCACAGCAAATACTGGCTGAACAGCAGGCCGGCGACATGGGTCTTGATTCGGTTATCCTGATTCACAATGGCAAACTATATCGAAAATCCCGTGCAGTACTTCATATCGCATTACTTCTGCGACGCGCCTGGCCGATGATGGGAGTTTTTCTGCTGGTACCGCGTTTTATTGCTGATCCGGTTTATGACTTTATTGGTCAGCACCGCTACCAATGGTTTGGTAAAAAAGCATCATGCTGGTTGCCGGAATCTGCTCAGCACTGGCGTTTTCTGGATGTGGATGAGCACCTTGAATAATTACATAACTATATTAGTAAACAGCCATAAATAATTACAGCTCGTATTATTGATTTTTCAAGACAGCCTATGGCCGGCCTGCTATGTTTGTTTATAATCAGCAGCAAACTACATCAACGATGCCCGTTCATGGCCAAAGTCACAAGGGGCATAACAAGAGCAACAACAATTTCATCTAATGGAGAAGTTATATGAGAGACTTACGAGGGATAGTAGCGGGTGCATTGTTATGCATATCCCCGGTCCTGTGTGCAGAATCAACCTCCCCCCGTGTTGTCGATTCGAAGGCAGATCGTATTATGGAACGCGCCTGTGAACAGTTGAAATCTGCACCCGCTTTTTCGGTAACAGCCGACATCAGTTATGACGATGTGCTCGAGTCCGGCCTGAAGGTACAGTACCAGCGCTATAGCGAACTGGTGCTTGATCGCCCGAACCATCTGCGCGTCGATGGCGAGAGTGACAAGGGGACCCGGACCATTCTCTACGATGGCAAGACGTTCACAGTTTTTGACCCGGGCGAAAATATGTATGTTCAGGGACCGGCCCCCGATACCATTGATGCAACCCTGGACAAGCTGGAACAACGCGGGGTTTCGCTTCCGCTAGATGACCTGATGAGCAGTGAACCCTGCGCCTGGTTAGATGACGATATCCTCGATGGTTTCTATGGCGGACGGCACTATCTTGATGGCATTTTTGTGCATCACCTGCTGTTTCGTGCAGCTGCTGCGGATTTTCAGGTTTGGATACAGGGTGGTGAAGTACCTGTTATACGCAAGGTGATTATCGAATATCGTGAAAAAGAGGGTGTCCCGAGATACGAAGCCCGCCTGTCTGACTGGAACTTCAGGCCTGCCATTGAAGCAGGAGAATTTTCTTTTACGCCCCCGGAAGGGGCGTCTCGTATCGAGTTCAGGGCGGCGAATAATGACGCAGAGGGAGACAGGCCATGATGAAGCAGATATCTCTATGGAAAGCGAGCAGGGCGTTACTGCCTTCGGTCCTTGCGACCCTGCTGCTTGTCGGACCGGTGCTGTTCGCCCCCACCCCGGGTAGTGACGGTGTCGCCTGGGCGGGCAAATTCGACAGGGGTGGCGGTGGTGGCGGCAAGAACGCCAGGCAAGGCGGAGGTGGAAAAAAGGCCAGGCCACAAAAATCAAAGATTGACCGCAAACCACGTGCATCCAGCGCCAAGCAGGGATCCATGAGGAAAGCCTCTAAAGAACGCCCCAGGACCCAACAACAGACCCGGGCCAG
>CAJQPV010000287.1 GCA_905480305.1 uncultured Gammaproteobacteria bacterium
AAATTCAGGAGAAGTATGCAAATACAGCTTGCTGCCAGCGGGCCCCGGACCGTTGTAGACAGTGGAGAAACTTTCCAGCGCCGGATCGGTGCCGCTTGCACGAGACAATGCCGGCGTATCAACTTCGAGCACACCCCGGTCGGCAAAAAAAGACCTGATGCGGGCCAGCAAATCCGCCCTGAGCCTTAATCTTTCGAATGAGGCTGTCGGCCTCCAGTCCGGCTGCGGATGCATAACAAAGACTCTCCAGCGCGTTACCTCGTCTAGTCCTTTGAGCGCCCGACATATTCACCGGTGCGGGTATCAATCTTGAGCGTCTCCCCGATATCAATAAACAGGGGCACACGCACCACCGCACCCGTTTCCAGCGTCGCCGGCTTACCGCCACCCCCCGAGGTATCCCCCCGCAAACCCGGATCGGTATCCGTCACCGTAAGCATCACAAAGTTGGGAGGTGCCACGGCCAGTGGCGTACCGTTCCACAAGGTAACTTCACAGCTATCCTGCTCCTTGAGCCATTTCATCGCATCCCCGACGGCCTCGGCTGAAGCTGCCAGTTGCTCATAGGTCTTGGCATCCATGAAGTACCAGAATTCCCCATCGGTATAGAGGTATTGCAGATCCACGTCCATGACATCAGCTGCCTCCACCGACTCACCGGACTTATAGGTACGCTCAACAACACGACCGGTCTTGAGATTGCGGATCTTTGCCCTGACAAAGGCCTGCCCCTTGCCCGGTTTTACAAACTCGTTTTCTATAATGGCGCAGGGATCGCCATCAATCATGATTTTCAAACCGCCCTTGAATTCATTGGTACTGTAAGATGCCATGTGACTTTTAACCTTGTGTTACCGAATCAGTGGAAAAACGCCAGCTATGATACCCCGAATACAGAGTCCGGAACAAAGGCCACAATGGCAGACCCTGCTGGCACAGGCGGTAAATTCCACTGATGAACTGCTCAGGATCCTGCAGATTGACCCGGCACAACTGAAAACCAGGCCTCTGGACAACAAATTCCCGCTGCGGGTACCCCGTGGTTTTATACAGCGCATGCGCAAGGGGGACTGCCGGGATCCACTGTTATTGCAGGTGCTGCCGCTACAGGAAGAAGCGCAGACAGCAGCCGGTTTTGTGCCGGATCCGCTGGATGAACTTGACAATATGCCGGTACCGGGGCTGTTGCATAAATATAAGGGCCGTGCCCTGCTGACAACCACCGGTGCCTGCGCGATACATTGTCGCTACTGTTTCCGTCGACACTTCCCCTATACCGACGCCAACCCGCTTGCCGACCAGTGGCAACAAGCAGTTGATTACGTAGCACAGCACAACGACATCACAGAACTTATTCTCAGTGGCGGCGACCCCTTGACCCTGACGGATGCGCGCCTGCACTCGCTCACCGACCGACTGGCAGATATCCCGCACTTGCGTACCCTGCGCATCCATACACGCCTGCCCGTGGTACTGCCGGAAAGGGTTGATACAGGTCTGCTGTCATGGCTGGCTTCGCAACAATTGAAAACAGTGCTGGTTATCCACTGCAATCATCCGAACGAAATGGATACCGATGTCCGCGAGGCAATGAGCCGCCTGCGCCATACCGGGGTAACCCTGCTGAATCAGTCAGTACTGTTGCGTGGCATCAATGATAATAGTGCAACACTCATCAGACTGAGCGAACAACTGTTTGCAGCCGGCATACTTCCCTACTACCTGCACCAACTGGACAAGGTTGAGGGTGCTGCACATTTCGAAGTTGACAACATAACTGCACGACAACTGATTGCCGAAATAGCGGCATCCCTGCCCGGCTACCTGGTACCCAGGCTGGTTCAGGAAGTACCGGGAATGCCAGGAAAAAACCCGCTATAGACACTGACATCCCCCCGCCGGTTGCTTATACTGGCTAGTGAAGATCTCACGCGACTGGACGATTTACAGGATATGAATCTGGAACTCCCGCAAAGAAAAAAACCCGGCAAGTTCAACTTCAACACGAACCCCGCAGCCCTCACTAAATGGCTCAACGAGCTGCCCCTGATAAACACGGGAAAAAGTCTGGAACTGATTGACGGCGCGCTGCAACAAATCAACGCCCTCAGCATCCCGGCACAAAATCGACAGCAAGCACTTGAGCTGTTCACCCCGGCCGTGAGGTGTGTCACCGATGCGCTGAAGAAAAAATTCCTGGGAAAACAGCTGCCTTTACAAGACAACAACCTGTTGTATGCCACGCAGACACTCGAACTTTGCAACAAAATGGCGGCTGGCTACCGCATCCTGGCAGAGGACCTGAACGGTATAGCCACGGAACAGCCGCAATTAACAATCGCCCTGCACCGCGCTTTACGCTACCTGAGTGAGATACTGCTGACCAGCTACCGGATCTACATCCAGTATCCTGCAGGTTTGTGGAAAACCATCAACACACTCTACGCTGTTGCTGATGCAAACAAGCTGGCACAGCAGCCGGTAACCGATAGCACCCTGAAAGAAGCTCTGCCAAGCACCATTGAAACCATCTACAAACAGATTTTGCTGCTCTCACTGGCCTGCCCCTACCGACTGCGTCAGGGTGAAACCCGCCTGGCTTACAACATCCTCATCAACTGGGCTGGTGCCAGCGAGCTGCACCGCGTCGGCGAGAAGGATGCGCACGGTCTGTTTTCCATCAACCTGCAATCCGATAACCCACCCTCATACCGCGTATTGGACAATGCTGATACAACCGACACAGACACATGTATTCTGGACACAAAAAACATGGCCGGGCAAATTCGTGAAAGCCTCACCCATGACAATGCAAGTGACATCGATACCCTGCAGCGGCTGATACTGGCATGGGGTGAAATGCCAAAGCGCCAGTTCGCTCGCCATTCACAGCATGCCCCGGTAAAGCTGGTCATTGGTCTGAATGCCATTCACCATCTGGCACTCGACCCTACCCGGGAAAAACCGGAAACCGGTGACAACAGACGCGACAAACACTACCTGCAGGACCCGACATTTGAGAGCACCACCAGCTTCAGGACAGAAACGGCCTACGGCCAGAGCTCCAAACAACCGGCTGCCCCGGACGCCAACCCCCTCAAGGGTGCATACGCCACCGACAAACCCGGTTCAGTTCACATGGAGTCATGGAAAATAGCCGATATCAGTGCAGGCGGTTACTGTTTGCTGTGGGACAGTGATGAAGTTTCCTGCGCCAAGGTAGGTGA
>CAJQPV010000288.1 GCA_905480305.1 uncultured Gammaproteobacteria bacterium
GACATGCTGGCAGAAGATGCGTTGTTGCTGGTCGAATGGCCGGAGCGCGGTAGCGGTTACCTGCCGGCAGCTGATCTCACCATTGATCTTGATTACTGCGGGACAGGGCGTGCCGCCAGTCTGCATGCCGGGACGGCAGTCGGGGAACGCTGGCTGAACCTCATGAAGGCCTCGGCGGTACCTAAAATGCCCTGAATTTGCTCATTAGCGTCAGTATCTCGACTACTGTAGAGGTATGAACCCTATCTGAAGGAGTTTAAACGCTATTTCTTGCAATTCCCCTGCAGTTGTGGATAGAATCCCCAAAAACGGCAAGGATATAAAGGAGCGCTACATCAGGTGAACAGGCTGATAACGGGGGGATGTCTCTGGCTGGCTGTGCAAGGTCTGGCCCTGGCGGGGACGGTCACTTTTGAAAATGTGCGCCTGTCGGCCGCACCTGATCACACCCGCGTTGTATTTGATACCAGTGCCGCGGTTACTCCCAAGAAGGTCTTTACCCTGCAGAATCCTGACCGGCTGGTGATTGATGTGTCGGCTGCGAAGGCTTCATCCGCGCTGACTTCGGTCAAGGCCTCCGGGCTGGTTACCGGTGTGCGTGCAGCCAGGAACGATCAAAGCACCCTGCGTATCGTGCTGGAACTCAAGCAGGCCGCCAATCCACGTACGTTTAACCTCAAACCCAATGATAAGCATGGCCATCGACTGGTGGTTGATCTTTATGGTGCTGAAAAGAGCGCCGCTGTCGAGAAGAACAGTGCCGCTGTCCCGAAGAAAAAAGTTGTCAGGAAAAGCGTTGCTGACAAGCCAGCCGCGTTACGTGACCTGGTGATTGCCATTGATGCCGGCCATGGCGGCAAGGATTCCGGTGCAAGGGGCAGTCGTGGTACCAAGGAGAAGGACATTGTGCTGGCCATTGCGCGTCAACTGGCGGAACTGGTTCGGAAAGAACCGGGTATGCGCCCGGTGATGATTCGAGACGGTGACTACTATGTTGGTCTGCGTCAGCGTATCAACAAGGCGCGCAAGCACAATGCCGATCTGTTTATCTCGATTCACGCCGACGCGTTTCACAAGAAGAGTGCACGTGGTTCCTCTGTGTTTGTGTTGTCAACCCGGGGGGCCTCGTCAGAAATGGGCCGCTGGCTGGCAAACCAGGAAAATGCGGCTGATCTTGCCGGCGGTGTCAGCCTGGATGACAAGGATGACCTGCTGGCTGAGGTATTGCTGGACCTGTCGCAGTCTGCAACCATCGAGGCCAGCCACGAGGTCGCAGCCAATATGCTTGGCGGGCTGAAACGGCTTGGCAAGACGCATAAATCTACCGTGCAACGCGCCGGGTTCGTAGTGCTGAAATCACCGGATATCCCCTCGATACTGGTCGAGACGGCCTTTATTTCCAATCCGCAGGAAGAAAACAAGCTGCGTGACAAGCGCCACCAGAAAAAACTGGCACGGGCGATGTTGACCGGTATCCGCGATTATTTTGGCAACAATCCGCCGCCGGGAACCCACATGGTGGCAAGGAAATACAAGGTTAAACGGGGTGATACGCTGAGCGAGATCGCCGCCGTTCATCGCGTCAGCCTGGCCAGCCTGCGTGGCTATAATTCCCTCAAGTCAGATCGTCTTCGCGTCGGTGACACCCTGCGTATACCGCCGACCCGGGGCAGCTAGGCTGCAAAAAACCCTGCTTACCTTTTAACTGCAACGCGGTATCATGAGCGGCCAGTTTAATCAGCCGTTTTTGATGTATGTCTATCCAGGTTCTGCCCGCACAGCTTGTTAACCAGATTGCCGCCGGTGAAGTCATCGAGCGTCCTGCCTCTGTGGTCAAGGAATTGCTTGAGAACAGTCTTGATGCCGGTGCGCAGGCCATTGAAGTGGATATCGATCAGGGTGGAATGCAGCGTATCCGGGTGCGAGATGATGGCAGGGGCATTGAGCAGGATGAATTATCCCTGGCCCTGTGCCGGCATGCGACCAGCAAGATTGCTTCACTCGCCGATCTTGAGGAGGTCAACAGCCTCGGCTTTCGCGGTGAGGCACTACCCAGTATTGCATCGGTATCCCGCCTGCAGCTGAGTTCGCGGACGCCGCTGCAGCAGTCAGGTTGGCGCGTCCAGAGCGATGGCTCTGACCAGCAGCTGAGTGCAGCACCGGTTGCGCATATGCCGGGTACTACGGTTGATGTGAAGGAGCTGTTTTTTAACACGCCGGCGCGCCGCAAATTCATGCGAACTGAAAATACCGAGTTCAAACATATTCAGAACGTGGTGCGGCGCATCGCGCTGAGCTGTTTTCCGGTATCACTGAACTTGCAGCATAATCAGCGCCCGGTCTTTCATTTGCCGGCGGCTGTCAGCCGCGAACAGCAGGAGCGGCGCGTTGCCGACCTGTGTGGCAAGGCCTTCATGGAGCAGTCGGTCTATATTGAGCATGCGGCGGCCGGTTTGTCATTGCATGGCTGGGTGGCATTGCCGACGTTTTCACGCAGCCAGGCCGATTTGCAGTTCTTTTATGTCAATAATCGCATGGTGCGCGACAAGCTGGTCACGCATGCAATTCGCCAGGCCTACCAGGATGTTCTGTTTCACGGCCGTCACCCCGCCTATGTGCTGTTTCTGTCGATTGATCCGGCCACGGTGGATGTCAATGCACACCCGGCCAAGCACGAGGTCCGTTTTCGTGACAGTCGGCTGGTGCATGACTATTTGTTCAGGACACTGCATGAAACACTGGCACAAGTGCGTCCCGCGAGTGATCAACCGACGCCGCAGTCGGCACGTCCGCTCGATACGCTGCAGGTAACAACAGCAGCCGCTGTCGCGCCGCTGCAGTCGGGTATGAGTCTGGGTGTGCAGGAGCAGATGAAACGCTATGCGGCATTGCATCCTGCCACCGGTACCCCGGTTGTTATGTCGTCAGTAGATTCAGTTGCTGCCGGGGAGGGCGACGATTTTCCGCTCGGTTTCGCGCTGGCGCAGTTGCATGGCGTCTTTATTCTCGCCCAGAACAACGACGGGCTGGTGCTGGTAGATATGCATGCCGCACATGAGCGCATCACCTATGAGGGGTTGAAGGAAGCGCAGCTGGGAGAGGGAATTCGTTCACAGCCGCTGCTGGTGCCGCTGAGTCTGGATGTCAGTCAAGGTGAGGCGGATATCAGTGAAGAGAGGCAGGACTGGTTCGGCACGCTGGGTTTTGAAGTTGGCCGCCTGGGGCCTGAACAAATCGTGGTCCGGCAGGTACCTGCCTTGCTGGCAAACTCGGATATCGCGGCACTGGTGCGTGATGTGCTGTCGGATCTACTGGAACACGGTAGCAGTCAGCGCATTCAGGATTCGGTCAATGACTTGTTGTCCACCATGGCCTGTCATGGGTCAATACGCGCCAACCGTCGTCTCAGCAATGACGAAATGAATGGCTTGTTGCGGGAGATGGAGCGAACCGAGCGCGGCGGTCAGTGCAATCACGGTCGCCCGACCTGGGTGCAGGTGAGTATTGAAGAGCTCAACAAATTGTTCCTGCGAGGCAGATAACAATATTGCAGCAGCGCATCTCGTCCGCGATCACTGCCGAATTAACCCGAGCGCGCACCAGATGCGCTGCTGCAACAAATTCACCGGGTGAGCGGAAAGCCAATAAAAATGAATATGCCATTACCTCCCGCTATCTTTCTCATGGGTCCCACCGCCTCCGGCAAGACCGCGCTTGCGGTTGAACTGGCGAAACGTTTTCCGCTGGAGATTATCAGTGTGGATTCCGCGCTGGTGTATCGAGGCATGAATGTCGGCACTGCCAAGCCGGATTCAGAGTTGCTGCGGCAGGCACCGCATCGACTGATTGATATCCGTGATCCTGCAGAGGGCTACTCGGCAGCTGAATTTCGAGACGATGCGCTCGCTGAGATGGCAGACATCACCGCGCAGGGGCGTATACCACTGCTGGCGGGTGGTACTTTTCTGTACTTCAGGGCGCTGCAGTCGGGGCTGTCCGAAATGCCGGCAGCCGATCCCGCGGTACGTGCGCGGCTGGAGGCCGAGGCGCAGCAATGCGGTTGGGAAAAAATGCATGCGCGCCTGGCGGTGATCGATCCGCAGGCGGCGAGTCGTATTCACGCGAATGACCCGCAGCGGATTCAGCGGGCACTTGAAGTGTATGCGGTCAGTGGCAGGCCAATCAGCGACTTTCATGAGCAAAAACAGCCGGATGTGTTGCCTTACCGGGTTCTTAAACTGGGCCTGATACCGCAGGACCGGGCGCTCCTGCATGTGCAGATTGAGCAGCGTTTTCAGCAAATGCTGGCAGACGGGCTGGTTGATGAGGTCAGAGCGCTGTTCTCCCGTGGCGAGTTGAGCGCTGAACTTCCGGCCATGCGGGCGGTCGGTTATCGACAGGTATGGGCCTTTCTGGCGGGCGAGCGCGGCTATGACGAGATGGCTGAACAGGCTATAGTGGCAACTCGCCAGTATGCCAAGCGACAGCTGACCTGGCTGCGTAGTGAGCCCGGACTGGAGTGCTTTCCGTGCGCAGGCCAGCAAACAACAGAGCAGGTTGTGCAGCGCCTGGAAAGCTGGCTGGCTGAATAAATAAGTATGTGATTGTGTTAAAATTTAGTACTATTGTGGTAGTTGAGAGTGGGGTTAGCGGAAGTGGATGTCGGCTGACACGGAAATCGAGCTACAAGTAACAAGAACAAAGGAGAGAAGACATGAATAGAGGACAATCTTTGCAGGACCCATTTTTGAATGCACTGCGCAAAGAGCGAGTCCCGGTTTCGATTTATCTGGTAAATGGCATCAAGTTGCAGGGGCAGATCGAGTCATTCGACCAGTTTGTTGTACTTTTAAAGAATGCAGTCAGCCAAATGGTCTACAAGCATGCGATTTCAACCGTGGTACCGGCGCGTAATGTGCGCATCCCGGGTCCGGACGACGAGGAGCAGCCAGGGCCAGGGAATGCCTGATTTCTCTATTCAAATGAGGGTTATATGACGGGATATCTGTTTGTTCGAACGCCCTGATAGTGGTGAACGGGCCGTTCTGGTCCATGTGTTTTTTCCCGATGGCGCAGGCCAGGAGGATCTGCAGGAATTCGCCGAACTGGTTGATTCTGCCGGGGCAATCAAGGTTGCCACGGTAACCGGCACGCGTGCCGCACCGGAACCCAAGCTGTTTGTCGGGCGCGGCAAGGCCGAAGAAATTCTGGCTACGGTCAAACGGCATGACGCCGAACTGGTGATATTTAACCACTCACTCAGTCCCAGCCAGGAAAGAAATCTGGAAAAGCTGCTTTGCTGTCGGGTCATTGCCCGCACCGGGCTTATTCTGGATATCTTTGCGCAGCGTGCGCGTTCCTTTGAAGGCAAGTTGCAGGTAGAGCTGGCACAGCTAAAACACCTGTCGACACGCCTGATTCGTGGCTGGACCCACCTTGAGCGGCAAAAGGGCGGTATTGGCCTGCGCGGTCCGGGCGAAACCCAGCTGGAATCTGACCGGCGCATGTTGAATGCGCGTATCAAGGTCATTAACCACCGTCTGGAAAAAGTAGAGCGGCAACGCAACCAGGGGCGTCGTTCACGGCAGCGCGCCGATGTGCCGACAGTGGCGCTGGTCGGCTATACAAATGCCGGCAAATCGACATTGTTTAATGCCCTTACCGGTGCGGAGGCGTTCGTTGCCGACCAGTTGTTTGCCACGCTTGATCCGACCCTGCGTCGTGTCGATGTGCAAGGATTCGGGCCTATGGTGCTGGCAGATACCGTAGGGTTTATCCGGCATTTGCCGCATGACCTGGTGGCGGCCTTTCGCGCCACCCTGGAGGAAACCTGCAAGGCGGACCTGCTGCTGCTGGTGGTAGACTCACAGGATCAACAAAAACATGAGCATATCGAGCAGGTCAATGCAGTGCTTGAGGAAATCGGGGCTCAGGATATCGTCCAGATTCGCATCTATAACAAGATCGACCTGGGAGATGATGAGCCGCGTATCGAATATGATGAAAACGGCAAGGTTGAGCGTGTCTGGGTGTCAGCAGTCACCGGGGCAGGGCTTGATTTGCTGGGGTCGGCGTTGACGGAGCACTTTCAGGGTCGTCAAATACACGGCTGGCTGCATTTGTCGCCAGAAGCAGGAAGCACCCGCTCATCCCTGTATAATATCGGCCAGGTGTTATCCGAGCAGGTGGACGAGCAGGGCAGTTGGTGGCTGGAAGTCTGCATGGCGCAGCGCAGTATTGATAAGTTGTTGCGGGACGCTCACGGGCAATGTGCATTTCATAGCGAAGATTCTGTTGATTTTGTTGCGAGTACTGCGCAAGCTTCTTAAACTTGTGTACTTTTCAGGGCGCACGTCGTTGATGGCGTGCGCCTTAACTTTGATCTGAATAATTTAGTCTGACTGGAGTATTTTATGGCTTGGAATCAGCCGGGTGGCGATAACAAGGATCCCTGGGGTGGTAAGGGTGGTAACGAAGGACCGCCGGATCTTGATGAAATGGCACGCAAGATGCGTGACAAGATGAATTCCTTTTTTGGCGGCCGTGGCGGCCGTGGCGGCAAGGGCGGCGGTAGTGGCGGCGGTATTTCAATGAACTATGGTGTGATTGCCATTGTTGCGCTGGTGGCCTGGGTATTGTCAGGCATCTACATTGTCGAGCCGGCCGAACGCGGCGTAGTGTTGCGACTCGGGGAATACAACAAAACGACAGGGCCGGGACCACACTGGTTCATGCGTGGCATTGAATCTGTTGACAAGGTTGACGTAGATAACCTGCGCACCGTCAGTCACCGTGCCAGGATGCTGACGATGGATGAAAATATAATCCAGGTCGAGGTCGCGGTGCAGTATCAGGTGCGTGATGCAAAGGAATACCTGTTCAAGGTGTTTGATCCCGATTACACCCTGGAGACGGCCGCCGAGAGTGCGCTGCGAGAGGTTATCGGTGGTATCTCCATGGACGAGTTTCTCAGTGGTGGCCGTGGCGAGATCG
>CAJQPV010000289.1 GCA_905480305.1 uncultured Gammaproteobacteria bacterium
CTCCTGTGAGTGACAGGGCGCATTGTAGGCCTGCATCTCTTATTATCAAAAATGATAATTTATACTGGTGTATCTTTTATGATGATATACTGCCGGCATGGATTTACGCCAGTTGCAGACACTGATCACCCTGATTAACAACGATTTCAGCGTTTCGCGTAGCGCCGAAAAACTGTTTCTGGTGCAGTCCGCTGTCTCGCAGCAAATAAAACGCCTGGAAAAGGAACTCGATGGTGAACTGTTTGTTCGCAAAGGCAAGCGACTCACCGGTTTGACTGACTTCGGCAAGCAGGTCGAGCAACAGGCACTCGATGCGATCCACAGCTTTAAAAATATACAGCGACTGGCACAGGACCAGAAGCAACGCAGCGAGGGAGTTCTGCGCATTGGCTGTACGCATACCCAGGCGCGCTACATTTTACCGCCGGTGATCAGCCGGTTTTACCAGGACTACCCGGATGTCGAGTTGCAGATGCACCAGGGTACTCCACAGCAGCTGGTGGAGTGGGCGATCAGTGATGCGGTGGATTTTTCGATCTGTACCGAAGAGCTGGCGCAGTCGGTAAAGCTGGAAAGCATTCCCTGTTATCGCTGGAACCGTTGCCTGATTACCTTGCCGGATCATCCGATACTGAAACGAAAACCTCCCCGGCTGAGTGACCTGTGTGACTATCCCATCATAACCTACGTGAGGGGGTTTACCGGGAGAAAGAGCCTCGATGAAACCTTTCGCGCTGCCCGGTTGAAGCCGAGGATTATCCTGAGTGCGGCGGATACCGACATTATAAAAACCTATGTAATGGATGGGCTCGGTATCGGCATCATTGCCAGTGTGGCGTTTAACAGCCGCATCGACAAGCCGCTGCGTTCCAGGGATCTAAGTGAGCTGTTCTCCTGGGAAACCACGCGTATCGCGTATCTGAAAAACAAATATATTCGCTGTCACCAGCAAACCTTTATCGATCTGTTTCTGGAAACCGTTCGTAAGGATAAAAGCAAGCGATTTGTGGCGTTATGAAGCGTTCTCTGCTCCTGAACGTATTGCAATGGTGGCAGTCTTGTTTATAAATAATCTTTTCTGAAAATTACAGTCAATGCACCGGGGGTGCAATTATGCAAATTGGTATGGTCGGTCTGGGTCGTATGGGAAGTAACATGTTGCTGCGCCTGCATGCGGGCGGTCATCAGTGTGTCGGCCTGGACCTGGCGCCGGAAAATGTCGAGCAGCTGCAGGCCCAGGGGGTCAAGGCGACAACATCACTGGATGAGTTCGTGTCGTGGCTGGAGCCGCCGCGCACCGCCTGGTGCATGGTGCCACATGGTGAAGCAACCGAGCAGACTGTAACGGCGCTGGGCGAACGCTTCAGTACCGGGGATATCGTCATTGACGGCGGCAACAGCTATTTCAAGGATGATGTGCGGCGCGCGCGACAATTGTCAGCAGCCGGAATTCATTATGTCGATGTCGGCACCAGCGGCGGTGTGTGGGGGCGCGAGCGTGGCTACTGTCTGATGATTGGCGGGCCGAAAGTTGCCGTGGATTATCTCGACCCGGTGTTTCACTGCCTTGCGCCGGGGCAGGGCGATATCCCGACGACGGCAGGGAGGCCGGCGGACAAAGGCAGTGCCGAGGCCGGCTATCTTCACTGTGGCCCCGTCGGTGCCGGGCACTTCGTGAAAATGATCCACAACGGTATCGAATACGGCATGATGCAGGCCTACGCCGAAGGCTTCGACATCATGAAGAATGCCGCCAAGGAATCGTTAGCGGAGGATATGCGCTACGATCTGGAGCTGGGTGAAATCGCCGAGGTATGGCGGCGTGGCAGTGTCGTCAGTTCCTGGCTGCTGGATCTGTGTGCCATCTCACTGCAGCAAGATCCGCAGCTGGGGGATTTCACCGGTTATGTGCAGGATTCAGGAGAGGGCCGCTGGACGGTACAGGCGGCCATCGAGGAAGCGGTGCCGGCTGATGTTCTGACCGCCGCCCTGTATACCCGGTTTCGTTCCCGGCAGGAGCATACTTTCGCCGAGAAGATGCTTTCGGCGATGCGTAGCCAGTTCGGTGGTCATACGGAAAAATCAACAGGCAAGGGAGAGGCGTGATGAGTGCAGCGGAAAATACCAATCCACTTAGTGTAGGTTTGTCTGAACCGGTTTTGCCGCAACCCTGTACCCTGGTAATCTTCGGTGGCGCAGGCGATCTTTCCGGGCGAAAGTTGTTGCCGGCGATTTTCAATCTCGGCCTTGACGGCGTGCTTCCCGCTAATTTCGCTGTGCTCGGGTTCTCCATTGAAGAGATGGATGATGCTGAATACCGCGGCTTTGCGCGGCGCGGTGTCGAGCGGTTTTCACGGCAGCAGCCGGATGAGGAAAACTGGCCGAATTATGAACGCCAGCTGTTTTATCAGTCGGGCAGTTTTGATGACCCGGCTGCCTACGAGGCATTGAAGCAGCGCCTCGATGAGATTGAGCCGCAGTTTGGCATTCCGGGTAACCGGATTTTTTATCTCGCTATTCCGCCGCGCCTTATCGGTGTTTGTGCGCAGCAACTCAAGGCAGCAGGACTGGTGCAGGACGAGACATCCGGTGGCCCGTTCTCGCGCATCATCGTGGAAAAGCCCATCGGCCGCGACTTGCAGAGTGCCCAGGAGGTGAATGAGATCCTCGGCGAATGTTTTGCCGAACCGCAGATCTACCGTATCGATCATTATCTGGGCAAGGAGACTGTGCAGAACATCCTGGTGATGCGTTTTGGCAATGCGATCTTCGAGCCGTTATGGAATGCCAAGCACATAGACCATGTGCAGATAACCGTGGCAGAGGACGAAGGCGTTGGAACCCGCGCCGGTTACTACGACAGGGCAGGCGCGTTACGCGATATGGTGCAAAACCATATCCTGCAGTTGCTTTCCCTGGTGGCGATGGAGCCGCCGTGGACCATGGACGCTGACGTGATCCGTGACCACCGGCTGGATGTACTGCACTGTCTGCGTCCGCTGAATATCGAGAATATCGAGTCCGACGTGGTGCGTGCGCAGTATGCGCATGGCTTTTTCCAGGGTGATGATGTCCCCGGCTACCGCCGGGAAGAAGATGTCGCCAGCGATTCAAGCACGGAAACTTACGTGGCACTGCGGGTGTTCATCGACAACTGGCGCTGGGCGGGTGTTCCCTTTTATATTCGCACGGGGAAACGCTTGCCAAAGCGGGTCAGTGAAATTGCGGTGCAGTTTAAAGACGTGCCGCATATTCTGTTCAATTCCGACAACGACCATCCGCTGGACCCGAATGTGCTGGCGCTGCGCCTGCAGCCGGACGAGGGCATGTCCCTGCGCATCGCTACCAAGATGCCCGGGTCGCGGGTGCAGATATACCCTGTGAAAATGGATTTTCGTTATGGCAGTACCTTTGGTGATCAATCACCCGAGGCCTATGAACGTTTATTGCTGGACGTAATGACGGGAGACGCCACCCTGTTCATGCGGCGTGACGCGGTCGAGGCGTCCTGGCGCTGGATACAGCCCTTGCTGGATGCCTGGGACCGCGGTAACAAGCGCTGGCTACCGGAATATCCGTCAAGCACCTGGGGCCCGGTGGAAGCCGAGCGTTTGATTGAAAACGACGGCAGACGCTGGCGGGTGCTATGAGCGAGCCTACATCTGCGGGAAGTAGCACCTCCGCGACGCGGGTCAATGTGGGGGACATCGAGCGGGCGCTGGACCGTCTCTGGAGTGCATTGCATGAAGAAGAAGAGGTCGGGCACGGGCTAACGCGCGCCTGCATGTCAAATCTCATCATTGCCTGTCAGACGGAAGAGCAGGCACGCGATGTCACTGAGCGCATTCCGGAGTTGGTCGAGCGGCACCCGGCACGGGTGTTTTTACTGACGGCATGTGCACCGAAAGTCAATTCGATCGAGGCCGAGGTTTCGGCGCACTTCCGGTGTTCCGAGGGTAACAGGCAACTGTGCGCCGAACATGTGGATATTCGCTTTGACCCGGCAGTGGCCGGGCGGCTTGGATCAGTGTTACGGCCATTGTTGATTGGTGATTTGACAACCACCCTGTGGTGGGCGAGTAATCAACCGCCACCCCTGAGTGGTGGTCTGTTTGATACCCTGGCAGAACTGGCTGACCAGGTGATTTATGACAGTGTCGGCTGGCCAAACCCGGCCGAGGGCGTACGCGCCATGACACGCTGGGTTATGGGGGAAGAACGGCCGGTATTCAACCTGGCATGGCGCTATCTAAAGCCGTGGCGGCGTATTCTGGCACAGGTGCTGGATCCCGCAGTGGCGCCGGGTGCATTGCAGAACATCGATTCCGTTAGCATCGAGCATGGACCCCATGCCCTGCCAATGGCCTGGTTGCTGATTGGCTGGCTGGCATCCAGGTTGCAATGGCAGCCGCAGAAAGGGGAAATGCAATCCGGCAGCGACGTCAGTTGGGCCTTTCGAACGCCACGAGGGGATTTGCAGGTGAATATTCACCGCTGTTCGGAAGGTGTGGCACAGGTGCGCAAGTTGAAGCTGGCGTGGCAGGGTGCCGCGCCGGGACGCGCCAGTTTTCACTATGCGGATGATCACTGGCTGTCATTGCTGCCAGAGGAATCCACTTTGCCTGCCACGAGTATTCCCGCGCGCAAGGTGCC
Organism: uncultured Gammaproteobacteria bacterium; assembly: GCA_905480305.1. GTDB lineage: Bacteria > Pseudomonadota > Gammaproteobacteria > UBA9214 > UBA9214 > UBA9214. The sequence goes on from CAJQPV010000289.1 coordinate 4,654, forward strand.
CCTGGAGATGATGATCGCGGCACAACTGGCGCATCGAAAAAAAGATCCGCTGTTCGAGCAATCCATTGCCGTCGCGCAAGTCATGTCGGGCGTGCTGAACAGGTAGTCGAATTAAAGAATGCTGAAAAAGGCGAAATTATGAAATCACTGGAAGGAAAGTGGGCGCTGGTGACCGGGTCCAGCCGCGGCATCGGCCAGCAGGTTGCCAGGGGGCTGGCGGAACGCAACTGCAACCTGGTCGTACACGGGCGAAAACCCGAAAATACTGCCGGGACGCTTGAACTGCTGAGCCCCTGCGGCGTACAGGTACACAGCGTCAGTGGAGATCTGTCGAGCAGGGAGGGTGTGCAGGCCGTGATCGACGGGGTGCGCTCGGGACCCGGGCATGTGGATATTCTCTATAACAATGCCGGCGTGATGAGTGCGTGGAAGCCGATCTGGGAAGTGACTCCTGAAGAATGGCTGGATATCTTGCAGCTCAACCTGCTGGCAATGATTGCCCTGTGCAATGCCTTTGGACCGGAGATGAAACGCCGCGGCTACGGCCGCATTATTAATGTGTCATCCGGGATCAAGGACACTCCGAACCTGGCACCTTATGGCCTTTCAAAGGCAGCGGTCGATAAATATAGCCGCGACCTGGCAGTCGAATTGAAAGACAGCAACGTGCTGGTTAATTATCTTGATCCAGGCTGGTTGAAGACCGACCTGGGTGGAAAAGACGCCATGTACCCGGTAGAGGACGTGTTGCCTGGCGCGCTTGTGCCGGCGCTGCTGGATGACAACGGCCCGAGCGGGCAGCTTTTCCTGGCGCAGGATTATCGCATGTTGG
>CAJQPV010000290.1 GCA_905480305.1 uncultured Gammaproteobacteria bacterium
ATGTGGGTGATGGCAGCACCCTGCTTTTGTGTGTCCTGTACTTCAAAGCGGGCACTGGTTGTTTCCAGTCGGCCGTGATCACCCACCTGGCCACCGGACTCTGCATACAGGGGCGTCTGATCCAGCACCACGACACCCGACTGCCCGGCCTCCAGCCGCTCGACCGCCTCACCCTCATGAAACAGCGCGAGCACACGGGACTGATCGACAAGCTGCTCATAACCGCTAAAGGTGGTTTCACCCTCTACCTGCAGATTGGCGGAATAGTCACTGCCGAACTGGCTGGCGGCACGTGCACGGTTGCGTTGTGCATTCATGGCTTTTTCAAAGCCGTCGTGATCAATGCCGAGGCCCCGTTCGCGGGCAATATCTGCCGTCAGGTCCATCGGGAAACCGTACGTGTCGTACAGTTTGAAAACCGTCTCACCGGCAATCACCGTACCCTGCATCGTAGCGAGGTCATCCTCAAGGATGCGCATACCCTGTTCCAGGGTCTCGGCAAAGCGCTCCTCTTCCAGTTTCAGGATGCGTTCAACGTGTGCCTGGTTTCGCAACAGTTCCGGATAGGCATCGCCCATCTCTGCCGCCAGTGTTGCCACCAGTTTGTAAAAAAACAGCTGGTTCACGCCAAGCTGATAACCATGGCGCACCGCACGGCGAATGATGCGTCGCAATACATAACCGCGCCCTTCATTGGAAGGCAACACGCCATCCACAATCAGAAAGGAACAGGAGCGAATATGATCGGCAATCACTAGCAGCGAGTTATTCGCCAGGTCGGTGGTCGCAGTAATTTTGGCAGCTGCTTTAATAAGCTGCTGAAACAGGTCAATGTCATAGTTGGTATGCACACCCTGCATGACCGCAGCCAGCCGCTCCAGCCCCATACCGGTATCGACCGAGGGTTTCGGCAACGGGTTCAGGGTACCTTCCGCGTCCCGGTCGTACTGCATGAATACCAGGTTCCAGATTTCGACGTAACGGTCACCGTCTTCTTCCGGTGTACCGGGTGGCCCACCCGCAATGTCAGCTCCATGATCGTAAAATATTTCAGAACAGGGGCCGCAGGGGCCGGTGTCGCCCATGGACCAGAAATTATCCCTGGCACCAATACGACTAAACTTGTTTGCATCGACCTTGATCTCGTTCAACCAGATATCTGCAGTCTCGTCATCTTCATCGAACACGGTGACCCACAACTTTTCCGGCGGCAACTGCAGGATGTTCGTCAGAAAATCCCAGGCATAGCCGATCGCCTCGCGTTTGAAATAATCACCGAAACTGAAATTACCCAGCATCTCGAAGAAGGTGTGGTGGCGCGCGGTATAACCGACATTCTCCAGGTCGTTATGCTTGCCACCGGCACGTACACAGCACTGACTGCTGGTGGCGCGGACGTAAGGACGCTTTTCATTACCAAGAAAGACCTCCTTGAACGGCACCATCCCGGCATTCACAAACAGCAGGGTCGGGTCATCGGCCGGCACCAGCGATGCCGAAGCCACCACCTCATGGTCGTGTGCCTTGTAATAGTCCAGGAAGGCCTGGCGAAGTTCTGCGCTGCTGGTCATGGTGAGCATTTATTCCGGAGTTAAAGTATTGCCTGTAGCTGTTTGATATTCACAACCTTTTATTATTCCGGTATTGGCGGTGGATTGGAACTGTTTTTGTTGTTGAAGCGTGTATTAGATCCCCTCTCCCTGGCCCTCTCCCGGAGGGAGAGGGGAATGCTATTTTTACAGAATGGTATGTACGCCCCTCTCCCTCCGGGACGCCTGCAGGGATGCAGGCGGTAGAGCGCCAACAGTAGGCGCTTTAGGCGACGCAGGAAGCCAAAGCCGAGAGGACTGGGGAGAGCGAAGCGAGGGGCCGGGAATACACATCAACCGACTCCCTATTCGTCCTTGAATGCCCCTGATATCTGCTCGGAGGTAAAACCACGCTGCTGCAGGAAGCGCATCTGCCGACTGCGCTCTTTGAAATCACCCGGCTGCTCTGCACCAAACTTCTTTTCCCGCACCTCCCTGACCCGTTGTCTCCATTGATCATCAAAGGCCTCGATAGAGAGACTGGCAAGCTCGGGCGCAACGCCCCGCTCGCGTAACTCCATACGGATCTTTTGCGGTCCTGAACCACGTTGAAACCGGGAATTCACAAAGGCCTCTGCAAAGCGGGCGTTGCTCAGCAGGCCATCAGCCACCAGTTCAGTCACCGCGATCTCAACGAGATCCTCGTCAAAACCGCGGCCTGTTAACTTGCGGATCAGTTGCTGTTCACTGTGCTCACGCCGCGCGAGATAATCCATGGCGGTCTTGCGCAGGTACAGCGGGTCCTGGTAACGCTCATCATCCGGCTCAGGCTTCAGCTTCAAGCACCTTTTCTTCTTCAACCTCAGCCACTACCGCCGTGTCCAGCAGCTTGGCACGCAGCTTGGCCTCGATCTCGTTGGCCATGTCCGGGTTTTCCTTCAGGAACTCACGTACCTTTTCCTTGCCCTGGCCAATGCGGTCTTCGCCATAGCTGTACCAGGCGCCGGATTTTTCGACGAAGCCATGCTGCACACCGAGGTCGATCAGTTCTGCCTCGCGTGAAATGCCC
>CAJQPV010000291.1 GCA_905480305.1 uncultured Gammaproteobacteria bacterium
GAGTGATTTGCCAGAATAATCAGTAATTAGCAGTAACAATCCTCAGCAGTATCCCGGCCGATGTGGTGAAATTGGTAGACACGCTATCTTGAGGGGGTAGTGGCGAAAGCCGTGCCGGTTCGACTCCGGCCATCGGCACCAAATCAGGGTTTTATGGTTATACAGGCGAACAGTTTTTACCCGTTTTCATGGGCAATAAGGGATTTTTTATACCTCCAGAAGATAGCGTAAGATATTGATATGAAAGGTTAATATGGTATTTCCCCAACTTGACAGAAAAGCTGGGCTAGCCTAGACTGCATGTCTTTTTTCACCGCATGATTGACCAAATAAACCGAACAGTGGCCGGGTTGTTTTGACCCTGGCCCATGGGACGTAAACGATGCTGGAACAATATCTGCCAATCCTGATCTTTATAGCCATCGGTATTGGCATTGGCGTCGGCCCGGTCCTGATCGGCTTCCTGCTGGCCCCCCACAAGCCTGACAGTGAAAAGAATTCCCCGTTTGAATGTGGTTTTGAAGCCTTTGAAGATACCCGCATGCGTTTCGATGTGCGTTACTACCTGGTCGCTATCCTGTTTATTCTGTTCGATCTTGAGATTGCCTTTCTGTTTCCCTGGGCGGTGGTACTCGACACGATCGGCCTGTTCGGTTACGTCGCCATGATGATTTTTCTGGGCATTCTGGTGGTCGGCTTTATTTACGAGTGGAAGAAAGGAGCGCTCGAATGGGAGTAGAAGGCCTGCTCAAAGAGGGTTACATCACAACCTCTGCCGATGCGCTGATTAACTGGGCGCGTACCGGTTCCATGTGGCCAATGACTTTTGGTCTGGCCTGTTGTGCCGTCGAAATGATGCAGGCCGGTGCGTCTCGCTATGACCTTGACCGTTTCGGTATCGTGTTTCGTGGCAGTCCCCGTCAGTCCGATGTGATGATTGTCGCGGGGACCCTGTGCAACAAAATGGCGCCGGCGCTGCGCAAGGTCTATGACCAGATGGCAGAACCGCGCTGGGTGATCTCAATGGGTTCCTGTGCCAATGGCGGTGGTTACTATCACTATTCTTATTCTGTAGTACGTGGCTGTGACCGGATTGTACCGGTTGATATCTATGTACCAGGTTGTCCGCCGACCGCAGAAGCACTGCTTTACGGTATTTTGCAGCTGCAAAATAAAATCAAACGTACCAATACGATTGCCCGTTAAGGGTTTTTAAGGGCAAATTACAGTGACTGACAGTTCCCGCCAGCTCGCAGAGCAATTACAAAACCGCTTTGCCGATACCTTGCTTGCCAACATTGATGCGGTCGGCGAAGTCACCATTGAAGTGGCTGCTGATGATCTGATCGAGGTCGCAACAGCTCTGCGTGACGAGCCGGCATTTTCCTTCGCCATACTGATTGACGTCTGCGGTGTTGATTACGTGAACTATGGCAAGGACGAATGGGTGACAGAAGAGTCCAGTTCGTCAGGTTTCAGTCGCGGTGTTGCCGCGGCAACAGCCGGTCGCCTGAAAGCAGTGACCGATGATCTTGTGGTTGAAAAGCCGCGTGCCGAAAAACGTTTTGCGGCGGTTTATCAGCTGCTTTCCATTACCAATAACCGCCGCTTGCGCGTGCGTGTGTATGCGCCGGACGACGGTCTGCCGGTTGTGCCGTCTGTTATCCCCGTCTGGAACAGCGCCGACTGGTATGAGCGCGAGGCCTTTGATCTTTACGGCATCCTGTTTGACGGTCATCCGGACCTGCGGCGTCTGCTGACCGACTACGGTTTTGTCGGTCATCCGTTCCGCAAGGATTTCCCGTTGAGCGGCAATGTTGAAGTCATTTACGATGCCGAAAAGCAACGTGTGGTGTATCAGCCGGTGAGTATCGAACCACGCGTGCTGGTGCCAAAAGTGATTCGTGCTAAAGCGGTCGAGTCTGTAGACCTGACAGTTGCCGTTGAAGAGCAACCGGACGAAGCAGCGACCGGAGAAGCAGCGGGATAAATCATGCCAGAGATTCGTAATTTCACCCTTAATTTTGGCCCGCAGCATCCGGCGGCACACGGTGTGCTGCGGCTGGTGCTGGAGCTTGATGGCGAAGTCATCGAACGTGCTGATCCGCATATCGGTTTGTTGCATCGCGGAACTGAAAAGCTCGCCGAGAGCAAGCCGTTTAACCAGAGTATCGGTTACATGGATCGTCTCGACTATGTCTCCATGATGTGTAACGAGCACGGTTATGTGCTGGCGATGGAAAAACTGCTGGGTGTTGAAGCGCCGATTCGTGCGCAGTATATCCGCGTTATGTTCGACGAGATTACCCGCATCCTGAATCACCTGTTATGGCTGGGTGCGCATGGTCTGGATATTGGCGCCATGACGGTGTTCCTGTATGCCTTCCGCGAACGCGAAGACCTGATGGATCTGTATGAAGCCGTTTCCGGCACGCGCATGCACGCAACGTACTACCGTCCGGGTGGTGTCTACCGTGACCTGCCGGAGCGCATGCCACAGTACCAGGCATCCAAGTGGCACAGTCAGAAAGAAGTCGATAAAAAGAATGAAAACCGCCAGGGCTCGATGCTGGATTTTATCGAGGACTTCACCGACCGCTTTCCGGCCTGTGTCGATGAATATGAAACCCTGCTGACCGATAACCGTATCTGGAAACAGCGCACCGTGGGTATTGGTGTGGTGTCGCCGGAGCGTGCCATGCAGCTGGGTTTTACCGGCCCGATGCTGCGTGGTTCCGGTATTGAGTGGGATCTGCGCAAGAAACAGCCCTATGAAGTATATGACCGGATGAAGTTTGATATCCCGGTTGGTGTCACCGGCGACTGCTATGACCGTTACCTGGTGCGCATCGAGGAAATGCGTCAGTCCAACAGTATTATCAGGCAGTGTGTTCACTGGTTGCGTCACAATGCCGGTCCGGTGATGCTCGACGATCCCAAGCTGGTGCCGCCACGTCGTGAAGAAATGAAGGCCGACATGGAAGCGCTGATCCACCATTTCAAACTGTTTACCGAAGGTTTTTGTGTGCCGGCGGGCGAGGCCTATGCTGCCATTGAACACCCCAAGGGTGAGTTCGGTGTGTACCTGGTATCTGACGGCGCCAACAAGCCGTACCGGCTGAAAGTGCGTGCACCGGGTTTTGCACACCTGTCTGCGATGGATGAAATGGCCCGCGGTCACATGCTCGCCGACGTGGTCGCCATTATCGGTACGCAGGATATTGTGTTCGGGGAGATTGATCGCTGATGACTGTCACGGCTCGCAAATCAGACCTGTTAACTGCAGAAGCACGTACCCATATTGACGCCTGGCTGA
>CAJQPV010000292.1 GCA_905480305.1 uncultured Gammaproteobacteria bacterium
CTCTAGTATTTTATGAAGTGCTCGCGATAGAAGCGCAGCTCTCGAATAGAATCACGCGTGTCATCCAGCGCCAGGTGTGAACCACCCTTCTTGAAACCGTTCAGCGTAGTCGGGGGCGCCCAGCGTTTGATCAATTCCTTGACCGTGCTGACATCAAGATTGCGGTAATGAAAGAAAGCTTCCAGTTCCGGCATGCAACGCGCCATAAAACGGCGGTCCTGACAGATGCTGTTGCCACACATGGGTGAAGCCCCGGCCGGCACATGCTCACTGAGGAATTCGATGGTCTGCTTCTCGGCATCCGCCTCCGTCAGGGTGCTTTTGCGCACGCGCTCGGTCAGACCTGACTTGCCATGCTGCTTGGTATTCCATTCATCCATTCCATGGAGCAAATCATCCGGCTGATGAATCGCCAGCACCGGACCTTCGGCCAGAATATTCAGCTGAGCATCGGTCATAATGGTTGCGATTTCAATAATACTGTCGTTGACAGTATCCAGTCCGGTCATTTCCAGATCAATCCAGATCAGGTTGTTGGGGTCTAGCGTCATGAAACTGCTCTTCCTTCCAAAGATTAAGGTTGAGTCGCATTGTAGCAGAGGCTAATCTTCCACAAGACAGAAAACCGGAACTATTATCACTTATGCACACATTTACCCTGTTGTTTTTGATTGCCCTTGCCGGATCGCTGGCATTACGGTTCTGGCTGGCGACCCGGCAACTGCTTCACGTCAGGAAATATCGGGACAGCGTCCCCGACTCTTTTGCCGGCAAGGTGCCACTCAAGGACCATCACAAGGCTGCTGACTACACCATCACCAATACACGCATCGGCATGATCGCACTCGCCTATGACAGCTTGCTGTTGCTCGGCTGGACACTCGGCGGCGGCCTCGACTGGCTGGATAAAAACTGGCTTGCCGCCGGACTGCACCCGGTTATAACCGGTGTCGGCGTCATCCTCAGCGCCATGGTCATCATGACGTTGCTGGATTTGCCTTTCAGCCTGTACCACACCTTTGTCATCGAGGAGCGCTTTGGCTTTAACCGTTCCACACTGAAGGTCTTTATCATCGACATGTTGAAGAATGCCCTGCTGCTGGCAATCATCGGTGTACCCATGATTGCGCTGGCGCTATGGATCATGGAAGCCTCCGGAGGTCTGTGGTGGTTTTATGTGTGGGCGGTATGGATGGCATTCACGCTGGTCATGTTCTGGGCCTACCCGGCGGTGATTGCACCGCTGTTTAACAAGTTCTCTCCGCTCGACAACGACGCACTCAAGCAACGCATTCAGACATTGCTGGATAAATGCGGTTTTCGCAGCAAGGGAATTTTTGTTATGGACGGCTCCAAACGTTCCGGTCACGGCAATGCCTACTTCACCGGTTTTGGCAGCAACAAACGCATCGTATTCTTTGACACCCTGCTGGAATCCCTGAGCCCGGAAGAGATCGAGGCGGTTCTCGCACATGAACTCGGGCACTTCAAGTTAAAACATATCCAGAAACGTTTGCTGTCCACCTCTGCATTAAGCCTTTCGGCACTGGCACTACTGGGATGGCTCGCCGGCCAGGACTGGTTTTACCAGGGACTGGGGGTAAGCCAGCCCTCCTCGTGGATGGCTCTGATGCTGTTTCTGATGGTATTACCGGTATTCACCTTCTTTATACAACCGCTGATGTCGCTGCTGTCACGCAAACACGAGTTTGAAGCCGATGCCTATGCCGTACAGCAGTCCAGTGGCGCAGATTTGATACATGCGCTGGTAAAAATGTACCGGGAGAACGCCAGCACACTAACGCCCGACCCGTTGTATTCAGCGTTCCACGATTCCCACCCGCCGGCACCCGTGCGAATCTCACACATAGCCGCTAACATGAGCACCACCTGAAACGGAGACAACCCATGAAAACATTAATATCTGCATTCTTCACAACTGCTGTGTTAGCTGCAAGTCAGACAGTTGTTGCGACCGACATCAATCTTGGCAAGTCACTGCAACAGAAAAACTGCATGAGCTGTCATGACGATGGCATCTATAGCCGCGAAGATCGTCGGGTTACTTCCAGTGACGCCCTGCGCGCACAGGTCCAGCGCTGCGAGACCAATCTCAACCTGCAATGGTTTCCGGAAGATGTTGATGCTGTTATCGAGTATCTGAACACCAGCTATTACAAATTCCAGTAACCATCATGTCTGCACTCAGCCTGACCGGCAAACACTGCAAACCGCTCGACAGCAGCAGCGTACCACTAAGCGGTGAGCAGGCCGGAGAGTTGGCGAAACAACTCCACAACGACTGGTCAGTTGATGCCGGCGGCAAGGAAATCTGCCGCCGCTTCAAATTTAAAAACTACTACGAAACAATGGCCTTTGTGAATGCCATGGCCTGGATTGCGCACGCCGAGGACCATCACCCCGATATTGAAGTCGGCTATAACCGCTGCCTCATTCGTTACAGCACCCATTCTGTTGGTGGCCTGTCCGAAAACGACTTCATCTGCTGCGCAAAAATTGATGCGCTGCTGCCTGCCACCAGTTAAACCACTACTATATGCCTGCAAGGTTCCCTGACTGTCACCCGGCTCCACGCGGGACAGAGCTTGTCATTGATGTCTGAAACAGCTGCAAACAGACCGCTGCAAGGCCTTGTCATCGTCAACTACGGCAAGAACCAGCTGGTGGAAGCCACCGACGGGGACATCCATCGTTGCGTGGCACGCCGTGGCCTGCCACAGATCGTGTGCGGCGATGAAGTGGAATGGCAACCGACCGGCAAGAAAACAGGTGTCATCGAAACCCTGCTGCCTCGTCGCACCACACTGTTACGTGCCGATGGCAACAAGGGACATCGTGCACTGGCGACCAACATAGACCAGGTCATCATTGAAGCGGCGCTGGAACCGGCGCTGGACTATTACCTGATCGATAAATATATCGTAGCCGCAGAACTCGCCAACATAACGCCACTGGTGGTCATCAACAAGTCCGACCTGATCCGGCCGGAAGATCGGGAACGCATTGACAGGCTGAAAGCCGAATACAGCAATATCGGCTATAGCGTGCTGCTAACCAGCGTACTTGAAAATACCGGCATAGAGGAATTCATCAACCACCTGACAGACAAGACCAGCATCCTGGTTGGCCAGTCCGGCGTTGGCAAGTCATCCCTGATCAAGCGGTTGCTGCCGGCACGCGATATTGAGGTTGGCAAACTCTCGGCCGCCTCCGGACTCGGCAAGCACACCACCACCTCGACCACGCTGTACCACCTGCCCCGCGGTGGCAAGCTGATTGACTCACCGGGTGTGCGTGACTTTCATCTCGGCGAGGTTGATGGCAGCGATCTCGCGTATGGTTTCCGGGAAGTTCAGGCTTACCTCGGTCAGTGCCGTTTCAATGATTGCCGACATTTGTCAGAACCACACTGCGCCGTCATTGCAGCAGTGGCTGCGGGTGATGTGCTTGAACGCCGCCTGGAAAGTTACCGGCGATTATTACAACCCGAGAAATACAAACCGTAGCAGCGGCTTGCAGCCGCGAATCGCGGACAAGGTCCGCTGCTGCAACGATAGATATATCTGTGGGGTGGGTCATTGCTGAGGTGATCGCGCATGCGATGTGCTCCTGCAGCAATAGATACACCCCCAGGCGCGGACCTTGTCCGCGATTGATCGTGAATCAGCCCGGAGGCCAGGCCATCGGGCGGCCGCCCAGCACGTGCAGATGGATATGGTAAACAGACTGGCCAGCTTCCGCATTACAATTCATTACCAAACGGTAGCCCGGCCCGGCGACACCCTCATCGGCTGCAATTTTTTGTGCCGCAAGATACATCCTGCCGACCAGCCCGGCATGTTCGGGCGTCAGATCATTCACTGTTGAAATATGTGTTTTCGGAATCACCAGCACATGCATCGGGGCCTGCGGATTGACATCGCGAAAAGCCAGCACCTCATCATCCTCGAATACGATATCCGGCTTGATCTCCCCGGCAACCATTTTGCAAAATAAACAATCAGCCATCATCAGATCTCCTGGCGGCCGGCAAAGGCATGCAACAGAGTACCGCCGTCAATATATTCAAGTTCTCCACCCATCGGAACACCGTGGGCAATACGCGTCGGGCGCACACCGTGGGCACGCGCCATCTCGCTGACAAAGTGCGCGGTGGCCTCTCCTTCAACCGTCGGATTGGTTGCCAGGATCAGCTCCTTCACCTGCCCGGATGCAAGCCGTGACTCCAGCAAGTCGAGCCCAAGCGCCTCCGGACCAATACCGTCCAGCGGCGAAAGGTGTCCCATCAGTACGAAATACAAACCCTGGAAACCGGTGGACTGCTCCAGTGCCTGCACATCCGCCGGTGTCTCCACCACGCATAACAGGCTGCGATCACGGCGATAATTGCGGCACAGCGAGCAGATTGTCTCCTCGCTCAGCGTCCTGCATTCACTGCAATTACCCACCTTGTCCATTGCCAGGCCAAGCACTTCGGCAAGCTGACGTCCGCCATCGCGATTATGCTCCAGCAAATGAAAGGCCATCCGTTGTGCGGACTTTGGTCCGACACCGGGAAGACAACGCAGGCTTTCAATCAGACGCCCGATCAGGCGGGAAGTAGCCATCGGCTAGAACGGCAGTTTCATGCCTGCAGGCAGGTTCATTCCGCTGGTCAGCCCTGACATGCGCTCCTGGGTGGTCGACTCCACCTTGTGAGAGGCATCATTGATTGCCGCGGCAACCAGGTCCTCCAGCATGTCCTTGTCATCTGCCAGCAGGCTGTCATCAATCGCAACTCGTCGCACCTCGTGCTTACCGGTCATGGTCACCTTCACCATGCCGCCACCGGATTCTCCGGTTACTTCCAGGTTGGCCAGCTCTGCCTGGGCCTTTTCCATATTCTCCTGCATTTCCTTGGCCTGCTTCATCAAATTACCGAGTCCGCCTTTCATAGTCGTTACCTCTGTCTGTATTCCTGTTCTGTTGGATTGTCCCGCACAGGGGAATAATTACTGTTGTGGCTACTCAGTCTCGCGGCCGGATTGATTCCTGGTTTACCGAACCACCAAAGGCATCCTGTATCGCCTTTATGTTTTCATCCTGCTGTATAGACTGTTCTGCCTGTTGCTGTCGTTCATTTTTCTGACGGGTTCGCTGCCCGGCCGGCGTCTCGCTCTGCAACTTGTCCTTCTTGTTGATCCTGACACTCACTTTCCGCTGGTAGTACTCAGCCAGTGCGGCTTCCAGCTGTTCCTCACGCGCCTTGCCCAGCAGGTGCACATGCGCCGGGTCCAGCGTCAGTTCGACCACATCATCCTGCATACCGTGGAAGACACAATTCAGTGACATCTCCCTTGCCATACCCTTCAGAGACAATGACTCGATAATTCCCGCCCACTCACTGGTACTGGCATCAGCAGTCCCGCCGCCACCGGCAGCTACCTGCGGTGCCGGTTTCAGCGCCGCTTTTTTTACTGCAGCCGGCTGTGCCGGCTGAGTTTTTTGCGATAGCGCAGGCGCCCCCGTCTCGGCCTGCACAGGCCGAAACGCCAGCATGCGCAACAACACCATCTCAAAACCGCCACGTGGCTCCGGTGACAGCGGCAAATCGCGGCGCCCAATCAGGCCTACCTGGTAGTACAACTGCACATCTTCAGCCGATAACTTGTCCGCCAGTGCCAGCACCGCGTCACGGTCCCCAAAGGTATCGTCAATGGCATCCGGCAAAGTCTGTGCAATCGCAATACGCTGCAATACCGAAACCAGGTCCGCCAGCAATGCCGTGTAGTCGGGGGCAAAGGCATCGGTCTTGTTAACTTCATCCAGCAACAGCGCAGCATCAGCCTGAGACAACGCATCCAGCAGTCGATAAATCACGTCCCGGTCGATGGTACCCAGCATGGCGCGCACTTCATCTTCGGTGATGCTGCCGTTACCAAAGGCGATCGCCTGATCAAGCAGACTGAGGGCATCGCGCATACTGCCATTGGCAGAAAACGCCAGTTCACGGACGGCACCGGCATCGGAACTGACCTGCTCTTGCTCCAGTATGTTGTCGATCTGCGCGCTGATCTGCGACAGGGTAAGACTCTTGAGATTGAACTGTAAACAGCGCGACAGGACCGTGACCGGCAGCCGCTGCGGATCCGTGGTTGCCAGTAAAAATTTCACATGCGGAGGCGGTTCTTCCAGCGTCTTCAGCAAGGCATTAAAGCTGTGCCCCGAGAGCATGTGCACCTCGTCAATCAGGTACACCTTGTAACGGCCTCGTGTGGGTGCATATTGCACATTTTCGAGCAGCTCGCGGGTGTCCTCAACCTTGGTCCGTGATGCAGCATCCACTTCAATCAGGTCGATAAACCGGCCCTCATTAATTTCTTCACAGGCACTGCATTTCCCGCAGGGAGTGGAACTGACACCCTCTTCACAATTCAGCGATTTGGCAAAGATACGCGCAATGGTGGTCTTGCCAACACCGCGGGTGCCGGTAAACAGGTAGGCATGGTGCAGACGGTCATTATCAAGCGCATTCACCAGTGCACGCTGCACATGGTCCTGACCAACCAGCTCGGTAAAATTACGGGGGCGCCATTTACGCGCAAGAACCTGATAACTCATTGATTGACTTGCCCTGTTCGATGGCCTGCTGGATTGAACACAGGATTAAAAGTGGAGGTGACCTGCACCAGCCACACCCCGGCGCCCGAATCCACTGCTGCCGCTGCTCCCTTCCGGGCCTGACGGGGTTCACAGCTTATCGTCGCGGGGGGACCGGCACAAGCCACCAAGCGGCCCATTATAAAGTGACTGGCGTACTTTTTTAAACTCAATTATGAATTAGATGACGACTATCAGCACAGACGCCTGTGTACTCCGCATCTGCTGCATAAATCCCGAACAAATTATGCTGTTATACACCGTCGACTTGCTACAATTCTGATCTAAAGCAGTGACCTGCGATGCCTGAAAAGCGGCTGATGTGCGTAGACCCACGAGCAGACAACATGGATAGATCCCGCCTGATATATTTCGAGGGTTCAAATCCAGTTATTGGCGGAGAGAGAGGGATGATTCGGGCCTGTGGCCCTCACCCCTTCGGGGCCGCCGTCCTGCGGACGACGTTCTGCGCGACTTCCAGTCGCTTGTCGAAC
>CAJQPV010000293.1 GCA_905480305.1 uncultured Gammaproteobacteria bacterium
GCGGCCTTGCAAAAAGACTTCGAGGTTCTCGGTACCCGTAACAGCGCGCAAACACAAATTATTAATGGTCGGCGCACTGATAAACGCCAGTGGCATATTGAACTGGCCCCGAAAGACAGCGGTACTGTCACGATACCGGCAATCACTGTGGGCAGTGATATAACCGAACCCTTACAGTTGACGGTAAGACCGCAACCAGCTGCGGTTGCCGCTGGCACGGGTCAGCCGGTATTTGTAAAAGCACTGATGGAACCGGCAGACGGAAGTGTTTATGTGCAGCAGCAAATCCACTATATCCTGAAACTGTTCTATCGTGACTCACTGTCCGAGGGAGCTTTTGATGATCTGGACATAAAGGATGTATTGATTGAACGGCTGGGTGACGACCAGCGCTACAGCACAACCATCAATGGCGAACGCTACCAGGTGCTGGAACGCCGTTACGCAATCTTCCCTGAGAAAAGCGGAGAACTGGTTATCCCTGCCGCCGTATTCAACGGCAGGATGGCGGGTGAGCCGCTGCGGCGTGGCCGCACAACCGGAATGAGTTCAATGATGGAGCGTTTTCTTGGCGACAGCGTAATGCGTGCTCCAGGGAAACGCATCCGCTTGCGCAGTGACGCGATCTCATTAGATATCAAGCCACGTCCGGTAGATTATTCCGGAGAACACTGGTTACCCAGCGAGCAACTCGTGCTTGGTGACAGCTGGGCGGATGGCCCGCCGGAATTCAGGACAGGTGAGCCAGTCACGCGCACAATTACGCTGGAAGCAAAAGGACTGGAGTCATCGCATTTTCCGGAGATTAATCTGCCGGGTACGGCTGGCGTCCGCATGTACCCTGAAAAACCCGAACATGAAACACGTACCGATGGCGAGTGGGTCTATGGCATCAGCAAACAGACGATTGCCTATGTACCTGTTGCTACTGGACGTATAACGCTTCCCGAAATCAGCATTGACTGGTGGGACACGACAACGCAGCAGCAACGCAGTGCTGTTATTCCCGCCTGGGAAATTAACGTGCTGGCGGGTGAGGGTGGTGCCTCAGATGCAATACCTCCCCCTGTTGTTGCCAGTGACACGGCGGAGCTGCTGGATGTCGTTGACACGGTGACTGAGGAGCCACAAACCATCGCGGCTTACCTGCTGAAAACGGCGATTGCTGTGCTGATCCTGTCGGCACTCATAATGGCAGGGTTGGTCTGGCGCCGTCGCGCAGCGCGGATCGGTCCCGGGGCGAAGCCTGCACCGGTTGCTTCAATGAAACAGCAGCTTGCGGCGAGCGCCGACGCACTTGAGAAGGCCTGCCGGCGAAATGATCCGCAAGCCACTGCGCGCGCCTTGTTGCAATGGGCGCAGGCAAGGTGGCCGGATGAGCCGCCGCGCAATCTGGGTGTCCTTGCCGAGCGACTGGCCAATGGCAAAGAAGAAATACATCTTCTTGGACGCGCCCTGTATGGCGCCCCCTCATGTGAGTGGCAGGGGGAATCGTTATGGAAGGCATTTGGTACTAATGGCTTTGAAGTTATCACCGAAGAGAAGCCGGTAATACAACAGGGTTTGTCACCGCTGTACCCGTATTGAAAATATCAAACAATAACCCTCTTAAAGGAATTCTCGCTGATGCGAGGACCCTGAGCAGCCGAAAGTAACCGCTCATTAGCTCAAACTGAAAAAGGTAAACCCGGGCGGTGGCCGGCGAATGCCTGGTTAGCGGTTATTCGAGACTGCCAACCCGGGTAAGGCGCAGCATAACGTCGAACTTCTTGATACCTTCCGCCTTGCTTGTGCCGATAATTTGATCTTTCTCAAGCTTGCCTTCTGATATGACCTGCAAGTTGTGCGGCGGCTTTTGTCCGAATATGGTGCGTAATGCACCACACTGTGTCACGGTAATCGATATCTGCACATCCTTGCCGTCCTCCTTATAGCTTCCCACCGAGTAGTGATTGGGACCAGCTCCGAGGTATTCTCCATTTTTCATGAAAGCCATGGCGATGCGTTCCCATCCATACGGGCCTTTCATTTCCACTATCCAGATGCCTTTGCAATTCATCATGCCCTCCAAAACAACCATCATAGATAAAACCACTTCAATACTTTTTTATTACCCAGCCATCAAACAAAAACAGATCATCAGTCACTACGAGGAGATTTTGGCAAGCTAATGTGAAGCAGTACAAAAGCAACCAGGGCTGACAGGATAGAGCCAACCAGTATGCCTAAGCGATCCCCGCTATAGTAATCATCACTACCATGCTCGAAAGCCAGGCCCGCGATAAAGAGGCTCATGGTAAACCCTATACCGCAGGCAAACGCTACTCCGAGCAGCTGAATCCAATTGACATCCTTCGGGATCTGGACAAAGCGAAGAGCGACACCAAGGCCGACAAAACCAAGTATTCCCAGCGCCTTGCCAATGAACAAACCTGATATAACGCCCAGGGTTACAGGGTGAGCAAGGTCCTCAATAGACAAGCCGGCCAGTGAGAGTCCTGCATTTGCGAATGCAAATAAAGGTAGAATCACGAACACGACCGGGCTGTGCAGGTTGTGTTCAAGATCGCTTAGCGGAGAATTTCCCTGCTTATCCCGCATTGGAATGCAAAAAGCGATAACAACACCCGCTAATGTCGCATGCACACCTGATTTCAATACGGCGATCCATAGCACAACGCCCAACAGTATGTAGCCCGAGGTGCGTGTTACACCTGTTTTATTCATAATGATTGCAATGATCAGGGCTATAGCGCCGATGAGCAGCGCGCCAAGAGACAAGTCTCCTGAATAAAAAATTGCAATAATGACGATGGCTGCCAGGTCATCGAAAATAGCCAGGGTAAGCAAGAAGACTTTCAATGCAGTCGGTACGCGATTACCAAAAACACTGAGCAATGCCAGCGCGAAAGCGATGTCGGTCGCAACAGGAATCGCCCAGCCATCCAGGGCAATGGGATCACCCCAGTTCATCCAGATATAGATCGAGGCAGGTATGATCATGCCTCCGAGAGCACCAACGCCGGGCAAGACTATTTGTGAAACTGATGACAGTTCGCCTTCCATTACTTCTCGTTTTATTTCAAGTCCAATCAGGAAGAAGAACACAGCCATCAGGCCATCATTGACCCAGAGCAGAAGCGGCTTGCTGATTGACAAGGCGCCCACCTGAACTGCAACGGTTATATCCAGAAGTTCGCTATAGAGGTCGGCCAATGGAGAATTGGCAGCAAGCATTGCAATTATGGCAGCAGTTAACATGAGGATGCCGCTTGCCGACTCCAGCTTCATGAATCTACGGAGGACTGAGGTAATCGGTGACAGATTATTTTGCGTAATCATAAGACTCGATATTGCATATAGTTGTGGCATTAGGCAAGACTCTGAATGTCTGAAGAACGATTTCCGGGCGGGGACGTCTGCACTTCATTCCTGACCTTCACAGAAGTCTCGGGAGGATAAGTTCTGGTCGCAAGTAGCGCTTAAGCCTGCTTCTCAAAAGCTGGCATTGTGTCATTACCCGTGAAACAGGTGTTGTTTATAAGGATCAGGGAAGCAACAGAAAGTGAGATATTGAAAATCCGGATACAGTTGTCTTGCTATTTGGCGTATACGTGTTTCCCCTAATATTGACTACTGTACAATTTTAATTATTGTTGATCCCGGTATAGATAAATATATAACGTCTATTTACTGAGGCAATCCAGGTAAAAAATATTAGGGGGGTATATAAAATGTTACAAGAAATACAAAATATAATGTTAGAAGAAATAAATGACATAAAGAACGAATCTGAATTTGGCACCAGCAACGAACTTGATCATACTGCTGAAATCATCGTGAGCATGCCCAAAAACCTGGGAGAGCGGCAGCGGGCGGATCTGATTATTGCACTGAATGATGATGCTGGAACCACCGCAGCGGAGTTCTGTCCGTTGCGTTACCACCTGATACTGGTCAGATACCATAGAGATTTGTTTTCGTCACAAGATATGCTGGACCGTATTACGTCACAATATCCAGATGCCAGACTGATTGGCCTGGTATAAATTACGATACGGTTACACTCAGCACGACGGCCTTAGCGTCGCCTTTTTTATTTTCTGGGAGGCCCGGTGTTGGCGGAAACAGACCCAGGTGTAAACCTCCCCTGATCAGTACCACCCTAAACTGGAGACTTCTGGGTGATGAAGGAGCAAATACTCCTTCGGGGTTAAATCATCCAACGGGTCATGTGGGCGCTCTTCGTTGTATTTTTTCATCCAGACCTCAGTACGTTCGCGTACTTCACTCAGCGTCTGAAAAACATACATATCCAGTACGCCCTCGCGATAACTCCGGTTAAATCGTTCGATAAATCCATTCTGCATGGGTCGGCCTGGCTGAATAAACTCCAGCTCGACATCATGTTCCTCTGCCCAATCTGCAGTCGCTAATGCAATGAACTCCGGCCCGTTATCCATCCGCAGCTGACCCGGATATCGGCGCCAGGCTGCTATACGTTCCAGCGTCCTGATAATGCGCTCTGCTGGTAGATTCAGGTCAACCTCGATAGTCAGTGCCTCCCGATTAAAATCATCCAGAACATTGAACGTTCGAAAACGACGACCACACCACAGTGCATCACTGGTGAAATCGATTGACCAGCAGCCATTCATTACCGCGCTCACTGCGAGAGGTAATGGGTGACGGCTCGGCAGCCTCTTTTTGCCACGACGGCGCTTGTTCAGCTTCATTCCGCGGTAAATACGGTGCACACGCTTGTGATTCCACCGGTGGCCCTGGCGCCGGATGATCTTGAACAGCTTCCCAAATCCCAGGTCCGGATGACGATCCGCCAGCCCCATCAACTTCTCGATAACAACGCCATCTTTCCTCGGTTTCGGTACATACCGGTTCACCGACCGTGACAGCTCCAATGCCGAGCACGCCTGACGTTCGCTGAGTCCGTGTGCCTGCCGGACGAAGCAGACCATCTCCCGCTTTTCGTCCGACCTCAGAGCTTTTTTGCGATGACATCCTTCAGGGCCCGGTTCTCCAGGCTCAAATCCGCATACATCTGCTTCAGGCGTCGATTCTCGTCTTCAAACTCCTTCAGTCGTCAAATATCAGAGGCCTCCATGCCACCAAACTTCGATTTCCAGGTGTAATAGGTCGCGTCCGAGATGCCGTGCTCCCGGCACACCTCCTTGACCATCCGGCCGCCCTTGACCTCTTTCTAAATCCTCACGATCTGGCTATCACTGAATTTGCTCTTGCGCATTACCTGGGCTCCTATTTGGCATAATATGCCCGAAGACCTGCAGTTATG
The DNA here is from genome assembly GCA_905480305.1 of uncultured Gammaproteobacteria bacterium. GTDB lineage: Bacteria > Pseudomonadota > Gammaproteobacteria > UBA9214 > UBA9214 > UBA9214. The sequence continues at coordinate 5,312 of CAJQPV010000293.1, forward strand.
CATGGGCCGATTTTAGGGGAGGCTTACAATCGCAGGTCAATCGGCCCGCTTCGCGATCTTCGCGTGCGAGCGGTTATGAGCCGGGCCAAAACAGTATGGTCCTGATTTTTGGTCTATGTTATCTTTCTGCGAGTGGCTTCAACAAGCTGAAAAAACACAAGGAGTACATCATATGAAATCTCAATGTATTGCCATTGCCGTGCTTGCCATTGCTTCAGTAACGCTCGGTATGTCGAGTGCTTACGCCGATAAAATGGAGTGCAAGTCAAAAGGCGACTTTGTCCGCTGTGCCTTGCCTAATGCCAATCATCGCCATGTCAGCCTGCACAAGGAAACGAGCCATAACAAGTGCGAAAAGGGCTACACCTGGGGTGCCGACAGTGACGGGATCTGGGTCGACAGGAAGTGTAAAGGCGTTTTTCACTACCGCAATGACAAGGGCCATCACGAGGACTACGAGGAGCAGCATAGCCGCCATAAGGGCAGGTCGGGCGATTGTCCGTCAGATATCCGGGGTAATGAATGCGCCTATTACAGGGATGGCTACAAAGCCGGTAAAAACGATGGCAAGATGAGTATGAGCCGTGCCTATGAGCGTCACTCGGATGATTATGACAGCCGCTTTGAGAGATACTTTGCCAAAGGTTACAAGGCTGGATGGAACGACTTCCGCTAGCCTGGAATGCGGCAGGGCGGGTACTTTGCATATGCCGGGTCCTTAAAATATCGCTATCTGGCTAAAGCACTAACACTGGCGGTCGCCAGCGAACTCTGGAGTGAGGACGGGTTGGTTATCCAGCTGGTACTTAACAAATATAAACAGGCAATAAAGGAGTAATCAGTTATGAAGGGCTTTCTTATCGCAGTTGTCTCTCTGATCATTGGCGGTGTCGCTGGTGGTCTTCTGGCGCTTGGTGCAGGTGCCGGGTTCGGCGCTGCTGGCGGAATTATTGTCGGTTCCCAGGCAGGCGTCTGTTTTGCGATGGAGCAGGCAAAGAACGATGGTCTGCTCACGGCGGAACAGGTCGACAAGATTATCGTGGATACGGTTAGCACTATCCGCGGAAAATCATCGGCTGATGCTGCCAAGGATATCGAATGGATCAGCAGTGAAAAGGATTGCGCGGACATGGTGGCGAAAATGCAGGCAGAAAGCGCAAAGTAGTCACAATAGCAGTCCTATGGAAAGTGTCCGTCTCAAACAGGACGTTTATGATGTAACTCGCTGTAAGATAGTCTAAACGGTGACTTCCGACCCAGACGGTGTAAAAACAAGGAATTCTTGATCCGATTGCTCAGCAGGGGCAACGACAGGGCATTATATTGGATGTCTGCTATAGTACTTGGTGTATTAATTTGTTACGCATTCCACACCACCATGAGGGTAAACAAATGAGTTTAGATCGAATCATAAATGCCATGGCAGGTACTTTTATATTGCTCTCCCTTGGCTTGGG